>JAUVLN010000319.1 GCA_030600725.1 Thermoplasmatota archaeon
ACATTTTCTGCCAGAGGGTCATCGATTACGAGACCGCCCCTCCAGAGGGCGATTGGTACTCGAGGGGCATCCTGGCCAGCTCGGTCATGGACCGGCCGAATATCGAAGATGATCCCGTTACCCCGACGGACGAGGGCTACAACGCTTACAAGGACAACGGCTACAAGGCCATCGAAAGTGCCATGCGGCATATTCCCTACTCCATGGATATAACACACCTGCACGATTACCAGGTCGATCACCCATACTGGGGCGGCAACTATTCGGAGGAGAACGACACGCTCACGGTGACGTCCCTTCCCGAGAACATCTCCAATGGATGCTCCTTCGTTTCCTTTGCAGGGCAGTCCTTCTACGATTCCTCCTCATCCCCCTTCTCCCTTGCAAACTGGGTACAGCCGACGGGAACCCAGTACCCGCCAAGCGCGGGATTCGGGCCGGCGCTGACGAGGGAGGATATAGACGAATTATCCAACGGAGGAATGCTTCCCGTGATGTATATCTCATCCTGCGACAGCTTCAATTTCTCCGGGGACGACGATCAGGACCTGGAGAGCCTGATCTATGCCGAAGGGGGCGGTGCGATCTCGGTGGTCGGTTCCACGGGGGTCTCCTGGAGGGGCGAGGGGGAGGAGTTCTCCCTGGGGAACTGGTACCTGATGCCCCTGTTCTGGAGGAACCTGATGCTGGACCAGAGGCCCGGCGACGCCCTGTACGATCTGAAGGAGACCTATCTGAAGGGGAAGTGGGATGAACTATCCTCGCAGGAAGCCCTCCTTGTCGGGGCCTATACCTATAACTATCTGGGTGACCCCGCGCTGAAGGCCTGGACATCAAAACCTCAGGAGCTGCAGGTATATCCTGACCGGTCGACCATCTTTACGGGAGGCGACACCCTGATCGTTGAGGTAAAGGACCTGGCACAGACGCCCATCTACAACGCGCTTGTCGGCCTTTACCATCCCGTGACCGGAACGGTATTTTCCGGGAGGACGGGCCCGGATGGTCTTGTTGAGATCGGGGCAGACTTCACATCCTCTGGAGCCATCAAATTGACGGTCACGGCAAACGGCTACCTCCCTTCCCGGCAGAACATGACGGTCCTTGAAGCTCCGCTGGACCTAGAGGTTCTGTCGGAAGATATCACCATCTCCCCGGAGATCCTGACGGAAGGGACCGATATGACGATATCCGCAAAGATCGTAAACCTCAAGGGGGGGGCTGTGGGTGGGGTGAGGGTTCTGGTGTTTTCGGAGAGGATACCGTCGGACCATCTGGAGTGGCCCGCCCCGATGGTGGAAATGACAGTTGATATCCCATCCACGGGTTTTGTGAATATCTCCCTTACCATGTCCCCCGCCAGATCCTGGTCCCGGGTGACCGTGGCCGTGGAATACCAGATCGACGAGGTCCACATCGAGAACAACATCGCCTTCAGATCCGTCAAGGTGAACGCGGCGCCGGCCTTCTACATGCCTCCTTTCCTGGAGGTGGAAGAGGACCCGGATGAGCCAGCCACGGTCGACCTCGTAGATTTCGTGTTCGACCCGGATAACACCAGTGATGAGCTGACCTTCCGTGAGGTCGAACAGCACCCCTCGTGGATAACCCTTGATGAGGGGGGAATATTGGAGGCCGAACCCCCCGAGAACTGGACAGGCACGGTGTCGTTCAGGGTCCTGGTTACGGACGGCCTCGCCTCGGGGGAAAAAGACGTCAAGGTCATCGTGGACCCGGTCAACGACCCACCCGCACTGCTTGGCGTAGAGAGAACCTATATTGCCACTGTGGATAGGCTGTTCACGGTGACGCTTTTCCCCATAGATGCCGAGGGCGACATGGTGATGATAAACCTGACATCGAGCCTCTCAAACATATCAATGGCATCCAATACATTGAGGTTCGTACCCTATCCGGGGGACGAAGGGGTTCATCACGTATATCTAACGGCCACCGATTCCCATGGAGGGTCCAGGAATTACACGCTCGAGATCATCGTCGAGGGCTCCTCCGACCTGCTCTTTTTCATGGAGCCCTCCCTCCACCTTCCGGATGCATGGGAGGGCAAACATTACCGCTACTTTGTCAATGTTGGCGGGGACCTTGCGGAGGGGGCGGTGTTCTCGGATAATACGACCCTGTTCGATGTAGATCCAGGGACAGGGGAGATAGAGTTCAGGCCCGGTCCGGACGACGTGGGGGAGCACTGGATAAGGATCGACGTGACATCCGGGAACGTGACGATCTCCAGGTCGTTCACCCTGGATGTGCGGCAGCCGAGGGAGATATCATCGACCATCTACTGGATACTCGGAGGCGCCATGGCCCTGGTGTTATTGCTGATAATCCTCGTTTACCTCTGGGCAGGCCCTCCTGTGGAACAGTACGGCCTTGAGGAGTGATCAGCTCATTCCACGGCGACCATATCTATCATCACGAGTGCATCCAGGGGCAGGTCCGAAACCTCGATCGTCACCCTCGCTGGCGGGTCCTCACCGAAGAAACCCCCATATACTCCGTTCACCGTGGTGAAAT
>JAUVLN010000186.1 GCA_030600725.1 Thermoplasmatota archaeon
TCACCCACACCTACCTCTTTCAAGTAAGCCCTGGTCTTATCATCAACCTGGAAGATGGCGCCCTTGGAGTCCATCTCCACGCCCATGTTGGCGATGGTGAACCTGTCGCCTATGGATAGACCGGAGATGTCGCCGTGGAACTCCACGGTCTTGTAGGCAGCACCGGAGGCACTCACATCCCCGATGATGTGGAGTATCAGGTCCTTGGAATACACGCCCTTGTTGAAGGACCCTTTCAGCGTCATCTTGATCGTGGGAGGGACCCTGAGCCACATCTCCCCGGTTAACAGGAGGGAGGCGGCCTCGGTCCTATCTATTCCAGTTGAGAAAGCCCCCACCGCCCCGTAGGAACATGTGTGGGAATCCGAACCAACAATGACCTGACCCGGCCTCGCAAGCCCCTTCTCCACCACAACCTGATGACATACACCCTCGCCCGTATCGTAGAAGTTCTCTATCCCGTGCCTCTTCACAAACTCCCTGATCCTCTTGTGGTTGGTGGCGGTCTTCTCGTTAGCCGCAGGGACGACGTGATCGATCACGATGATCGGCAGGTCCGGGTCCACAATCCCGTATCTATCCAGCTCCGGGCCTATCTTTCCTATGATCGCCGCTGTGTTATCATGTGTCAGCAGATGGTCCGGCCTCAGGGTCACTATCTGTCCCGGGACAACCTCATCAACTCCAGCTTTTCCGGCAAGCACCTTTTCAACGAACGTCCTTCCCATAATGGTCACCTCATTCACACGGCCTCTTCAGAAGCCCCCCTCTCCTGTAGATCTCCATCTGCACGGAAGAGAAAGGCTCCCCTTTGATCTCAACATCTTTTGTAATGTTTCGGATCCTTCCCGATCCGATCTCGACCTCTATCTCGTCCCCCTCGGAGAACCCCCCCTCCACGGGCTCGTATGTCATGATGGGCATACCACCGTTCACGGCGTTCCTCTCGTAGATGGCGCCGAAGGACTCCGCGAGGATCATGGAGACGCCAAGCGATCTGAAGCAGTCCACGGCCTGCTGCCTGGAGCTGCCCGCGCCGAAGTTCTTTCCAACGACGACGATGTCCCCCTCTCCCGCCTTCTTTGCGAAATCCTCGTACCCCTCCAGGTTGTCGAATGAGTACTGGCCCATCTGGGATATGTCGGTTATTGAGAGATAGCGGTTGTGATAGATCATGTCGGTGTCGATGTTGTCCCTGGGGATGTACCATATCCTCCCCCTGAAAACGGTGGAAACTTCCCCCACCTTGGTACATTCCGCAGAGGCAACCGAAGAGATCGCCTCACCCTTCTGGAACAGCATCGGTTCGACCGGGATATCGTCCGCAGACGTCAGATACCCGGCAACCGCAGAGGCTGCCGCGGTTGCCGGAGACGCAAGGTAGACCTCACCTTTTCCCTGCTTTCCCCGGTAGTTCCTGTTCCCTGTCGACACGGTAACCTCGCCGGGGCCGTTCTGTCCGATCTGGCCGGCCGCACAGCCCGCACATCCTGCATTTCCAACAAGGGCGCCGGCATCCATGAAGGTCTCGATGATACCCTCACGCAGACACCTCTCCCAGATCTTTCTGGTACTTGGAACGATCTTCAGCACCACTCCGGGGGCGATACTCCTCCCCTTGAGGATATCAGCAGCTACCCGAAGGTCCTCGTATCTTCCGTTGGTGCAGGAACCTATGAATGCTGAATCTATCTTGGTCCCCCCGACCCGTACCAGTTCAACGACGTCCTCCGGATGCCCCGGCCGGGAGATCATCGGACCGACCCCCGTGATATCTATCTCTATCTCCCTGTCGTAGTGGGCATCATCATCGGCCAGTATCTCCGATAGTTCCACCTCTGACCCCAGTTCTGACAGTATGGCTTCGTTGGGTGGTAAAATGGCTATGATCCCGCCCATCTCCGTACACATCGATGATATCGTTATCCTGCCGGAGAGAGATAGTGCCTCCACGTAGTCTCCGTAGATCTCCGCCGAATACCCCAGCAGCCCGTTCGCCCCCAGCTCCTTGAGCATCTTCAGGACAATGTCCTTCGGGGCTGCCCCTTCCAAGGGTGCTCCCTTGAGGATCACCTTCATCGACCTTGGTACCTTGAACCACACCTTCCCGTCCGAGAAGGCTGCCGCGATGTCCACATCGCCCATGCCCTGGCCGAAGGCTGCCACCGCCCCCATTATGTTGGCATGGGAGTCCGTGGAGACGAACACCTCACCGGGTCCGATCAGCCCCTCATCCAGGGCGATATGGGTGCCTATACCCTGATCTATATCGAAGATCCTGACCTCGCTGTTTCTGGCGAAATCCCTGCACCTCTGCTGGTTTGCGGCGTACTTCTGATCGGAGCCGCCCGGATTGCAGTCGAAGGTGAAGAAGGTCCTGGCAGGGTCATCCAGCTTCAGGCCGTTCTCCATTAGATTCTTGACAACGTTCGCCCCACCGAAATCCCTGGCCACCCTGGCATCAACGGTGACATCGACTATATCGCCCGGGACCACTTCCTTTCCGCAGTGCGTGGAGATCATCTTCTCGATTATTGTCTTACCCATGGGATCACCTCACTCTATGAGATCCCCCTTCTTCTTCATCACAAGGGGGTTGAACGTTGCGAAATCGGCCTGATGTATCAATACGGTCTCAATGACCTGCGGCCTGCCGTCTCCCTCTTTTGCGTGGCAGCCTATCGTGTTGACATACTCATCCGGCAGGCCCACCTCGGCCGCGAGGATGGCGCCGGAGATCGGGTGTCTCGCGCATTTCCCGCTCCTGCTCTTCCGGTAACCGCCGCTTCCATCCGGCTCTATCTCCAGCAGTTTGCCAACGTCGTGGAGCAGCCCTCCAGCCACGAGCCGGTCCATGTCTATCTCATACGGCATCTCCCTGTAGACCTCCTGCTGTGCAACTGCCAACCCCATGGCGCCCTCGGTCACGGCGATGGTGTGCTCGATGAAGGAGATACCGTGCGTCTCGGTCAGCAGGGTGAAGGGCATCTTCCAGAGCTCCTCCACATCCTCCCATCCGCCCCGGTCACATCCCAGTACCCAGGCCACCACGACCTTCTCCCTTACCATTTCATCCTTTATGGCCCCCAGCTGAGGGCCGAACAGTTCCCTTATATCAGCATCCGTGATCATATCGTTCACATCCTACAGCTTCTCGATTATCGCATCCGTGATCTGTGTCGTGGAGGCGGCCCCCTTCGATATCACATCGGGAGATCCGGACATCTTCATCATGTCGTACGATCTCACCTTTCCCTCCTTCAGAACTTTAGCAACGGCCTCCCTGATCCTGCCCGCCTTCTCCTTCTCGCCGATATGGTCGAGCATCATGCACGCTGAAAGTATCATGGCCGTGGGGTTCACTATCGAGGTCTCGTAACCTGCGTACTTGGGGGCGCTCCCGTGGGTGGGCTCGAATATGGCGCACCTCTCCCCTATGTTGGCAGAGCAGGCGAACCCGAGCCCCCCGACGAGGCCCGCAAAGCCGTCGGAAACTATGTCTCCGAACATGTTCCCGGCCACTATCATGCCGTAATCCTCCGGGTTCTTTGTGAGCCACATCATCTGCGCGTCGATATTGGTGCTCTTCAAAACGATGCCCGGATACTCCTTGGCGACCCTCTTTCCCTCCTCCCGCATCATCCCGGAGGTCTCCCTGATCACGTTGGGCTTCTCGCAAATGGTCACCGATGAATACCCGAACTTATCCGCGTATTCGAACGCCTTCCTGACGATCCTGTGGGTGTAGTGTCTGGTGAAGATCCTGGTGGATACGGCCAGGTCCTCCCCGGGGACATCGTAGAACCTCTTGAACTTGGGGTGGGTGTTGAGCGCATCCTTCACCTGGGCCGGCGGATCGGTCCATTCGACGCCAGCATAGAGCCCCTCGGTGTTCTGCCTGAATATCACCACATCCACCCTGGGCTCCTCGAAACCCTCCTCCGTCCTCCTGATGAAGTTCAGCGGGTTCCCCTCGAAGCTCTGACAGGGCCTGATGCAGAGGTCCAGATCGAAATGCTGACGGAGCCCCACGATCGGGCTGTAATAGACGAAGCCCTTGTCTTGAAGCGAGGGGGCCAGCTCCCCTGCAGCCTGGTCCTTGGGCTTTGACGTGATCGCCCCAAAGAGGGCGATCGGATGTTCCGCCAGCAGGTCCAGGGTTCTCTGCGGAAGCGCGTTCCCCTCACTCTTCCAGAACTCCCATCCGATGTCCGCCTCGATATATTCGGCCTCAAAACCAACTGCATCCAGGACCCTGATGGCCTCCGGAAGCACCACTTTCCCTATCCCGTCACCAGGCATCGTCACTATCGTTCTGCTCATTCCCTGCCTCCTTTCGTCATTAAGAACAGGTGGCTATTTAACGGTTGTCGGGCGGATGAAAAAACTGTTCTAAAATATACCGATCATGACCGAAAAAACGAGGGAGGGCACCCTTGGAGGGTGCCTTATTCCTCCGACACCTTCACAAGCCATGTGATCTCGATCGTATAGAATACATCGTTTCCAGAATCGTTGAAATAGAATACATCCAGACCTGTTGCCATATGATAATCACCAGAAACAAGCATGAGTATTGTCACTGCACTGTGGATGGTAGTATTTCCAGCCATTACCTCGTTCATCAGATATTCCGGATCATACTCCATAGAGCTGGCCAGCTCTCCTGGTTCGCCGTGAGCATTCGATCCTTCTTTAACCCCTGTTGTGTTGTCGCCTATCATTATATCAACGCCGAATGTCTCCCCTTCGTTCTCAAATGTCCGGATCCTCTGAATATCGTCTTCATCGGTCCAGGTCAGGGTAACATCTATGGAATTGACATATCTGTCAACTGAGGAATCAATTCCCACCACCAGCATCTCGCTTTCAACAATATACTCGGCTCCTGTAAGTGTCTCATTCTCGATCTGGAATTGAGCAAAGAATGCCTCCTCGGAGGTCGCCGCCTCCGTGGAGGGG
>JAUVLN010000149.1 GCA_030600725.1 Thermoplasmatota archaeon
GATCAGAAGTGCCCATATGGGGAAGATGGCCTCTCCGGTGAGGCCTTTCAATATCGTCTGTTCAGAATCAATGGCGTCGGGGACCGTCCAGAGGAACACGGGGAGAGCTATCGACAGCAGGCCCCCCAGAAAGGCTATCATGTAGGGTTTGAATACGTTACTGGTGGTCTCCAGCCTCATGTTCTCATCATCATCTTCCCCTCTTGCCTTTCGGATGCGGTGCAGGATATAGGCGTCACCGGAACGCGTGTAAAGGAATATCAACGCGGGAATGATGAACAGCAGGTTGAGGAGGATGATCAGCAGGCCCAGGGAGTTGGAGGACGATACGTTGGAGGTCTGCTCAAGCGGGATGTAGAACAGAAGCGCGAACAGCCCGGTCAATCCAGGTGCCAACAGGAGAAGGAACCAGCTGTCCCTCCGATCCAGAAAGAAGAAACCGATCACGCCTGCCAGCGTGATTATTATCAGGATCACCGTGGAAAGGAGCAGGAACGGGATCCCCGGAACGTAGTTCTTGATCGTGAACTGCTTTGTGAGAACGTTGTTGGATTCGGATGTCCCACTCCCCTCAAGGGTGTTCTCCACTATCCTGTCCTCGGGATCCACCATTATCTCGATGTCCCACTCCTTGCCTTTCTCGTACCATTTCAGGGAGGGCAGGTCGAACTCGACCGTCACCACGAGGGGTTGACCATCAAGGAAGAACTGTGGGTTGGCAGATCCCGCATCCACGACATCCACAACCTCCCCTCCCACCGTGACCATAACGGTGATATTCTCCTGGGGCCTGGTGCCATAGGTCATGATGGTTATGGAGGCCTTTCCCTTTCCCCCCTCGTAGAGATTGGTAAAAGTGGTCAGGTCCTTTGATATGAAAGCGTCGAAGTACACCGCATGGGTCACGACCACATCCGTCTCCTCCTTCCCGATCCCCCCGTCCACAACAACCACGAACCTGCCCAGATATGAGTTCGTCAGAAGGTCGGGTGGGGCCATGATCGATATGTGGACCGTCCTTATATCGTATGGATAGGTCATGTTGAGGTAGATATAGGGGTTGGCAACGGACCAGCCCTTGCTGAAATCACCCTCCGTATCCAGAGCGGTCCTTATGATGTGGTTCTTGAGCATGGGGATGCCGGGTGTAGGCGTCTCACCCACATCGGGCATGTTGCATACGATGACCGCGATCGTGGCCTCCGTCCCCAGGTCAACGTCCATGTCCACCGCTCCAAGGCGTGACATCACGACGGTGCAGATGAGGTCTATGGTCCTGTAGGTCTGATCGTCCCCTGCCATGGAGGCTAGGGAGTATGATATGACCTCACCGTATCCCGGTAGGTCATTGGGATCCGGAACTACGAACAGCTCCATCTCCGTTCCGGTGAACGGGTCCAATGGATATGGGCCGGCATACATATCCAGCCAGGAGAGGTGCCTCATGCTCCCCCCGGGGATAACGGTGAGGTTGTCCAGGCCGTTCCCGATATTCTCGATGTAAACCCTGTAGTTGGCGACCTCTCCCACCAGTACCTTGAGGTTCACCCCCTGCCCCACTGCGCGTTTGATGGTTGACCTGTACTCCTGAAGGACGCCCACTGTGAGGCTCCTGTTCCACACCGTCGTCCTGTCCCCCTGGGCGCTGGCCTCCACCACGACACCCATCTTCATACCCGCCACGATCATGAGCCCCTCCAGCTCCTCCAGGCTGGTGACCTCTGCGAAGCTTGGGAGGGTGACGTTGACCCTGAAACGGATGCTCTCGCCCCTGGGGATGAAGGCCGATGCGGTGCTTCCGGATCCTCCTCCCCCCGTATCTATCTCCACGTACCAGTCGGGGGACCCGATGGTAGCCCTCAGATCGAACGTATCGTTCCCGTTCCCGAGATTGCGCAGGTCGACGGCGAAGGTGGCCACCGATCCGGGGTGCCTCCAAACCAACTGGCTCCAGCTGGGAGCCATCGAGAGTTCTCCACCGCTTACATACCTCACAGTCGTGTTGATCCAGACATCGTCGAGGACGTATGGGTCCCCGTACGACGTCGCCCTCACCTTGATGGAGAGCATATCGTCCGCCGATGCCTCGATCGACGGCGTGACCCAGACCACGATGGTATCACTGTCCAGAGAGCCCAGTTGAACGTTGACAACGTCCAGCTCCACCGTCCATCCTTCAATGGATGGGAATGATGGTTCAATGGCGTACGTATCGAAACCGTTCCCGAGATTGGTGATGTTCAATCGATAGGGCATCCTCTCGTTGGGAGAGGCAAGCTTCTCGCTCTCCTCCGGCTCCAGGTCCACCCCGAACCCCTGAAGGATCGTTATCGTCACCGTGGAGGAGTTCCTGAGCGGGGGGCCCTCCCAGTTCTTTGACATGGAGAAGGATGACGTGGTGACCATGTTGATGGTGACCCAATCCCCTATGGGGGTTCCATCCGGGATCCGGACCCTGACCCATATGGTCCCGTTGAACTCGCCGTTCACGGGATCGTACAACCTGGGGATCAGCGGCCCCGCAACCACCCCGTCGGGGTAGGTCAGCTCCCACTCATCAGGGGGGAACGCGCCTCCCTCCGGGACGATCACAACCGCGTTACCGGTGTAGGAGTCCCACGTATTCCCGATGTTGGTCACGTTGAACGGGATCATGATCCTGTCGCCTGGAGCTCCCGAGAACTGGTCCCCCTCCTGGGGTTCCACCGTGAAGTTGAGATACGGCTCCACGTGTATCAGGGCCTCCTCGGTCTTGGGGACCAGTACCCCCGGGAATGTCTCGTTGGCAAAAGGTTCAGCCCTCACGGTGATCCCTGCAGTCCCGTGTATGGGAAAGAATGGGACGATCACCTGGAGCTCGATCCTATCGTACCAGACCCCGCCCTTGAGGCTGATGTTGTCCTTGTATATCTCGGGGATCCCCGCGGACCATTTTTCCGATTCGCTCTCGTTGTATCCGCTTTTCCAGAAGGGCGTGAACTCTACGCCGTTGGGGCCATCGGGCAGCGATAGCGTAACGTTCATGTCCCGTCCGCCGCCTTCCGGGATATTGTCCACGGCGCGGAGCGATATGTTGAACGATTGGGCAGGCTGACCTCCTTTCTCGTTTATACCGATCGTCATTGAAGGTGGTGAGATCTCTATCTGAACCGTGTGGATCAGGCCCACCCTGATTATCCCCTGAGCGGACGCCTGATAATGCGTGTCGGGGCTGTTGAGATGAAGGATGACATTTCCGGTGGCACCGAAATATGTCAGGTCATCCCTCATGGTGTCATAGTTCAGCTCCGGGACCTGCACCCATGCTACAACGGTATCATATCCACCCGGGTTCAATATGAGGAAATCGGAACCATAAAGTAGAACGCTCCACGAGGAGGGTACGACCATAAGGCTGATATCAAAACCATCCCTTACGTTGCCAACATTGGTAATGCCGAATGTGATCGAGACCCAATCACCCCCGGGAAAGGCTTCCTTGACCTCGGGCGTCACTGTTATCTCAACACCAAGCTCAGGGACGGTCTTGGTGGTAACCGTGATGCTCGCCTCCACATCCGGATCGTTCCTGGATGTCGCCGTGAATATCATCTGGTCGAGATCGCTGGGTTGTGCGTCCCAGGGAACCTCAACGTGCACCCTGAGCCCCGTAGAGATCTCACCGGGGCTGAGAGGACCGACGACCGTGACATATCCGGGCATCACCCAGGCGGAGAGAATGGTGATATTGTAGGTGTCGTCGTGGATGCCCGTGTTCCTCACAGTGAATGTAAAAGGGTCGTAATCCGCGCTCAGGGTGGATTTTCCCGGAGGGATCGCCTGCTCCTCCGGAGCGCCCCATATATCCACTCCTATCTCGTCGCCGTGGACCACCACCAGGACGATCTCATCCGTGTTATTTATCGGATGATCATCCGATGCGTTGGTGGATACGTTTACGAGAAAGGAACCCTCGTTTGCGGGATCCCAACCCGTGAATATCACCGAAGATGAGTTTCCGAAGGCCTCCAGGTCTGTACCAAGGGAGACATTGTCCTGAAACACCAGGGTCGGCGATGTCCCGTTTGCCGGAAAGTAGATCGAGAGCTGGACCCACACGGTCGAGGTGAAGTTCAACGTCCCCGAATTGTTCACATCCGCCGTGATGTTAATTGGTTCCATGATGACCAATTGGCCGTCGTAATGGGATGTGATGTTCACGCCGATATCGAGGCCGGGACCGCGGGTGGGACCATCCAGGGCGCCGCTGTCCAGTATCCCCGGGGATATCAGGGACGACGCCAACATGATAAGGATGATTACCCAACTGCCCGGAAATATCCTTTTTAACATCGAAATATCCTCTAATTGTCTGCCTACCTATCAATTGTGGATAGGGTTTTAAAGCTTTCCTTCACAAGACCATCAATGATCATTGCTTCTTGTAATTAAGGTGTCTGGTATGGTTATCGTTATCTACAAGAGGTCCGATCATACATCTGATGTTGATAGCCCTCTCGGGAACGCCCGGAACCGGAAAGACCTCAACAGTGAAAGAGCTTGAGGGAAGGGGCCTCCCGGTCCATTACCTCGCCGAGATGATCGATGGGTGGGACCGGTTCGGACCTCCCGACGAAACGGGGTCCGTCACGGTGAATGTGGACGAGCTCAGAGACCTTCTGTGTACATGGGCCAAAGAACTGGAGGGCTGGAACGTTCTGGACGGGCATCTATCGTATCTCGCCCCTGCCGACGCGGTACTTATATTCAGGGTGGACCCGAACGTGATCAGGGCCAGGCTGTCTTGTCGGAATTACCCGAAGGAGAAGGTGCTCGAGAACGCGGAGGCAGAGGGCGTCTCTGCCGTGTTGATAGAAGCCTTTATGGAGATGAAGGAGAGGGGGATGGAGGAGAGGGTCTTCGAGAGGGACGTTACCGACCTCACATCAGGGGAGTGCACGGATTGGGTCGTGGAGATGATCACGGCCCTTGAGGGGGAAGATTTAAAGACCCTTGTCAGATATCGACCGGGAAAGGTGGACTGGACCGAGGTGATCTCAGGATGGTACTAGAAGGACACAGACGCTCCCTGGACCTATTCTTCGACCCGCTCGTGAAGGCGTTTGCCTTTCTGGGGCCTGATTTCTTCTCCTACCTGTCGGTGATCTTTGCGATCCTTGCGGGGATCGTGATCGGATTCTCCGGAGAATGGGTTCCGGGCGGAAATCCCTGGATGCTTCTGATCGGGCTTCTCCTCGTCGGATTCAACTCCATTGCGGATACCATGGACGGTCGGGTGGCCCGATACACCGGAAGGGAAACGACAGCGGGGGATTTCCTCGACCATACGTTCGACCGGGTGTCCGATGTTGTCATCCTGAGCGGCATCGCCCTATCGCCCTACAGCAATACCATATTCGGACTGCTTGCAGTGGTATTCGTACTCCTCGCCTCCTATATGGGGACCCAGTCCCAGGCCGTCGGATGCGGAAGGGATTACAAAGGGGTCATGGGCAGGGCGGACAGGATGGTCCTGCTCCTGTTCGTCATACCGGTACAGTTCATCATCGAGGCGGGATGGGGCATACAGGGATGGAGGCTTCTCGATCTCATCGGATCGAACCATGTGGTCACCCCACTGGAAATGCTCCTGGGGGCATTCCTTGTCGGAGGGGCGATAACCGCCTTCACAAGAGGGTTGAGCACATATCGGGAATTGACGGGGAAGGCCCGAATGGAGAAGGAGCGGGAGAGGCCCGGGAGCAGCCGGCCGAAAGATGGATCGGTGGTAGGAAAAGACCGTTTCCAGTGGAAATAATGGCATGTGCCCCTCTTGGGAACTCAGCTTTTCCCGTACATTTTGTGATAAACTATTTATATATTTCTAACCAATGTATAAGGTCCCTACGAACGGTTATGATATCCCGTTTCGTTGGGTGTTTCCCGGAAAGGGTTAGGTCGATAACAGAGTGCATCCCATCCCCTCTGACTTATTCTCCCCTGGCCCTTTCACATATTCTTTTCTATG
>JAUVLN010000273.1 GCA_030600725.1 Thermoplasmatota archaeon
ACGCCCTCACGTTGGAAGGGAGGCCGGGCGTAGACCCGAATCGGAGAACAGGGGTGGCAGGGTACGACGTGCTCCGCCCAGGAGAGAAGGGGGTCAGAGGGAATTTGAAAGGAAGGAAAGAGGGTGGAGATAGGATCCTGATGAAGCCGGGGGTCGTCCGTTCCCATGTAATGAATGTGAAGGGTTGTTATGTGACCTTGCTGGGCACGGTCAAGGGCCTTTCCTCGGAACGTGATCTGGTACGGAGTACCGTTAGGATGGCCGATCCGGACAGGATATGCATTCATATCGGCAGGGAGGAGATGGAGGGCCTGGCTGCAGTTGTGGATGGGGAAGTGGAACACACCTACCTCTCATCATATGAACGGGTCTACGCAAGGAAGCTCTCTGTTTTTGGAGAGGTACAGGTACCTCCCCCCTCGATAGTGGAAGCTCTCAGGATATCCCGGGACCTTGACATCGATTGCGTCCCCCTGGATATCGATGAGGAGGGTTTTTCGTCCAGTTACACGGATCTGATCGGCCCCCTGACAATGATCAACCAATCGTTGAGGCTGAAGAGGATAAACCGACGGAAGTTCAAGGCTGGATCGGTGGAGGAGTTCGTCAAGGAGTGGGATGGGGTTGTGAACCGGGCCAGGGGGTTCAGGAAGCTGGAAGAGCTCAGGGAAAAACATATGGCTTCGGAGATCGCATCAAATTGCGAAGGACACGATAGGGTTCTATGTATCCTTGAGCTGGAGAGGCTGGAGGGCGTGAAGAGGGAGCTTGAACGGATCACCTGAGTGAACCCGAGGAGGAAGAACGTTGTTGATCAAGGATCGATGTCCATTTTTATTGATATTCTCAACAAAGAGGTAAAGTATCTGAAAACAATTGCACGAAGCGTTTCTCGGAGCTGGAGGGTATTAGATGTCGAATGATGAAAATATCGGCTCATTCTTCTTTCAAAGCCCATGGAAGAATATCTTCCTGTGGCACTTAATGGATGTGAGGAAGGGAGCGAAGATAGTCAGTCCCACGATAGATATGGATATACTGAGGAAGATCCAGTCGATACTGATCGCCAACAAGGATAGGAAGCTGAACCTGAGATTTCTACTCCGGTTCTCGGAGGAGGATTTCATCACCAAGGATATTGATCCGGATACGCTGAAGATCCTCGCACTACTGCAGAAGGACCCCAATTCCAAGATCGAGATACGGTTCCTTCCCAACCTCAATATGACGGTGATGACCTTCGATAAGGGGAAGGGAATAATCGCCACCGGGGATCTCTCCAGCAGTGATCTGAACGATAAACTCACCTACGGGAACCTGGTCTCAGGTATTGGTATAATAAAAGGTATCGAGGATGACCTAGTAAACCTCTGGAAGCTGGCAAAACCAATGAAGGCCGATGAACTGATGGCGTATAAGGAGCAGATATCGGAGAGGATGGAACTACGCCGTTCCACCATTCTTGAGGATTCCCGGACGGAGGAGGAGTTCTCCACGCTTGAGATGATATCCATTGGAGATTCGGCGGAACAGCAGGGAGCAGACAGGGATGAACCTCATCTCGACGAGATCAAGATGATAACAAAGGAACTGCTCATAAGGGCCAGAGGGGCAGTGGAGGAGGAAAAACACGAGGAGGCATTCTTCTTTCTTGATGAGGGTCTGACCCTTTCGAAGGACGATCCGAAACTGCTTCAGGAGAAAGGGAAGTTACTCTTCGATGTCAAGGGCGATTTCGTTGCAGCCATGGAGTGTTTCGAGAAAGTGCTTGATAAGGACGAGGACAACCGGGATGCGTGGGCCTATCTGGGCATGTGCAATCATGAGCTTGGCGACCTCGAGGAGGCCCTGTACGATTACGATCAGGCCACGGATATAGATCCCAAACATTATCCGATATGGATAAAGAAAGGGGTGATAATGGGAAAGACGAAAGGGAGGGAGGAGGACGCCATCAAGTGCCTGGAATTCGCACTGAGCCAGGATGGTTACAACGAGGAGGCATGGTTCAACAAAGCGCAGATCCTGGACCAGAGGCTCCACAGGATGGAGGAGGCCATACTATCATATAGATCATTGCTAAGGATCAATCCAAAGCATGTCAAGGGATCGTTCAGGCTTGGTCTTCTCTCGTACAAGAGGTTAAATGATATCAAGAAGGCCAAGAAATATTTCACTCAGGTCGTTGAGGCGGATCCCACACATCTACAGGGATGGCTTTTCAAAGGGGAGATCGCGGAGGAGGTCGACAAGGATTTTGACTCCGCCTTCGATTTCTACGAGCAGGCGCTGGAACACAATCCCGAGTCTCCCGAGGTACTCCATAAGGAGATCGATCTGCTGCTGAGGCACAAGAAGAAGTTCAGGCATGCCGTTGATCTCGCAGACCGGCTGACAGAACTCGCTCCCAAGGATCCTTTGGCGCTTTATGTCTCGGGACTGGGCGCGGTCAAGATAGATAACGACCCGGAAAGGGCGATGACCTTCTTCAACAGTTCCATCAAGGCGGACCCAAGCAACAAGATGGTCATAATCTCAAAGGCTAACCTCCTGGCAGAGTATATGAACAAACCAAAGGACGCCGAGAGGATGCTCAGAACCGCTCTGAAGAAAGACGATAAACACGTTGACCTATGGGTTGAACTGGGTCTTGTCTACTTCGATTTCCTCTACGAACCCAAGGAAGCACTCGAGTGCTTCGACAAGGTGACCTCCCTGGATCCGAAGAATCCCGATGGATGGTATCAGAAAGGTATGATACTTACAAGGGGTTTCGAGAGGCACCAGGACGCTCTGAAATGTCTCGACGAGGCCACGAAATTGAGCGATGAGAACGCTGATGCATGGTGCGAGAAGGGGAAGATTCTCCGACAGGCCTTCAATATGGCGGATGATGCTATCAAGTGTTTCAACAAGGCGCTATCGATAGAACCCGAGGAACCCGAATTCCTCTCCGAACTGGCCAGGTCGTTTATCCTGAAGGGGGACATGACGATGGGAATAATAAATTTCTCGAAGGCTCTGGAGATGGATCCCTCCTACTGGGAAGCAAGCCTTGGGCTCGCCGAGGCGATGTTCAAGAACGGGGATTTCAACGGCGCTCATGTCGCGCTGAACGGTGCCCTTCAATCGGAACCCAAGAACGAGAAGGTATGGTCCTTGAAGGCGGAGATCTTCAGATCCCAGAACGAGCTGGAGAAGGGACTGGAGTGCTACAAGAGGGTTCTGCGCTTCAATC
>JAUVLN010000306.1 GCA_030600725.1 Thermoplasmatota archaeon
TATACGATGTACATCAAGGTCACCAGTTGGTAGGATACGCTCGTAGACAAGATGAACATCTTCCCAACCAGATCTTCCTTCTCCAAATGTATTGCATGATACGGCAGGATGCTTGTATTCCTCAGTTGGTACCTGCGGAACACCAATATCATGTATTGGAGCCCACTGGTTCAGATAACTGCCAACCCGCAGTTTAACGCCATAGGTGCCTGTGGGGTAGAGTCTTTGCCATACAACGTTCCACCATGAATCGGGATCATCTGGCGGATTGGGTGGTGTTTGCGGACATCCTGGAATACTGCAACCCGCAACTTTCGGATATATGTTGTCATATTGATCACCCGCTTGCGAAACAGTCATGGTATTACTCCATCCTCCTCCAGCGGAAAGACCGGACCGTACTTTCATTCTGATGCTACAAGGCCCTCCCTCAATAGGCCGTTCTTGCCAGACGACAAGAACTTTCCACTGGCTGTAATAATAATCATAGTAAATATCAACGTCAGGGTAATCTTGCTGAACATCCACTCGTAAATCAACCCATTCAAAATATGACCAACTTACACCCCAATTGAATGATATTGCCAATCGGATACCCCAGATCATTCCACCACCGATTGGGTCAAGCTGATTGGTCTCCCTTGCATATACGGTATGGATATACTGTCCTTGGGCATCATCCTGAGGATGTATTGCTTCTTTATCACCTGTTCCTGAGTCTTCTCCTCCAAGACCAGCGATTGCTTGTTCACACGACTTTGCATTCACAGTATTTGGCATCAATAGTAGGGCAACAACTGCCACAATGATGAGGCCAAATAGTTTTGTTTTTTTGCTCATCTAATATTTCCTCCTTTTCTTCTTTGTCAATTCCACAACGTGGATTTTGACCGTAATAATAGAAGATATCGCATTCCAGATGGAAAGGTTCCTCAGAAGTAATCGTTTCATCCCCATTTTTGCCGGAAAGCGGATTCTCCAGACTCCTTGTTATGTTAAACCCATCTGGAGTGCTCATCTCATTCAATTCCAAGGAGCTTCTTTTCACCCTACCGCTTTCCTCCAGTTCTGGGCTTGCGAGACCGGACCTTTCACCACCGTTGAGTAACGTCAGATCGTCGTACACCAAATCGTCGATCCATACACAGATGGTAGAGACAAAAAATATTTCATACGAGAATTCGAATATTGTTCCATTGACACATCCGCCACAGTAATCTGAAGAATAAATATCGATATCATTGTCCTGTTCGTCATTCTGAACAAGGGTATCAAAACCATCCTCAATATTGGATACATGGGAAATATCAATCAGTCCAGTAACGATTGTAGGGGTCAAAAATTGGATGTTGTTGGAATAGATGCCGTCATCGATCAAGTGAGTGAATATGACCGTCTTCCCCACCTCTCTCGCCTCTGTATTTTCGGAGGCGATAATGATTGCCATGTTGTCAATCAGCTGTATCGAATAAACTTTATTACTTACGTGGATAGTTATTGGGGTTGAGTAAAAAAACCTCAGGGCAAAGCTTATCGGAATTGATATTTTTCTGCTCATCAAACATAACGACGGCTCAAGTGATTATAAAGATATTGTAATAGATTATATTTTTTTTCGATCATTTAAATAGGTCTTGATATAATTGATTACTTCCTTACACCCACGTTTTACCCTCTCCTTCCTACACTCCCTCTTCTCGTAGGATGGGGGATGAGGAATTGATTGTAGATGACCTAAACCAAATCCTCGCTCTAAAACAGATTCATGTTTATTACTATATCAATAAATATCCGTACGATGTTAATTCATCGTGGAGCAGCAGACGAGAGCCTACATCTGGGCAATGGCGGCCGTTCTGATATGGTCCACGGTCGCATCCGCATTCAAGCTCACACTTGCCTATCTCCAGCCCATTCAGCTTCTGCTACTTTCGACCATGGTATCGTCCGTGGCAATGTTGGTCGTCATTACATTCCAGGGGAAGCTTAAAAAACTTTACAAGTTGAGTTATGACCCAAAGAGGATGATGAAATATGCTCTTCTTGGCCTGCTGAACCCCTTCATCTACTACGTCGTGCTGTTCGAGACCTATTCAAGGCTTCCCGCCCAGGAGGCCCAACCGCTCAATTACACCTGGCCCATCGCTCTTACTATCCTCTCCATCGTATTTCTCAAGCAGAAGGTGACATCAAGGTCCATTCTGGGGATCCTGCTGGGTTTCGTGGGGGTGATTGTCATCACCACACATGGAAGCCTATCCCTGCCGGATAAGGGCTCCATTATCGGCATAATACTGGGCCTCCTTAGTGCGCTAATATGGGCCTCTTTCTGGACGTTGAACCTCAGGGACGAACAGGACGATGCGATCCGGCTCTTCACCGCCTTCTCGTTCTCCCTTCCCATCATCCTCCTCGCCACCGTTCTCACAGCCGGAGTTGAGTACAGCTCCCTGGAAGGGATCTCCGGAGCTATCTACATCGGCCTGTTCGAGATGGGGTTCGCATTCCTTATCTGGAACAGGGCACTGAAACTCTCGAAAACCACGGCCAGCGTTTCAAGCCTTATCTACCTCGTACCGTTCCTATCGCTGATCCCCATCTATCTTCTCGTCGGGGAGGGGATCAGGATAACAACGATCATGGGGTTGGTTCTGATCGTCTCGGGAATCATCCTCGGCCGCTATCGGACTTAGTACAATCCTCGTAATCCCTGCAGTCATCATGATCACCACACGGCTCAACGTGTATCGTTATGAAGGTCTCCTCCCCGTACTCCC
>JAUVLN010000317.1 GCA_030600725.1 Thermoplasmatota archaeon
CTTAGCTCTTAATTGTCTGGCCTTGGAAAAATCGGGGATTTTTCCGGCTCTTTTATTTATTCTTGTTAGCTTTGCTTAGTGGAATAAATAAAAGAGTGTTGCAGAGGATCTCGGAAGAGAGGATTGTTCAGCATATTGGAGTGATACACCTAAAAACAAGTACACTCCTCTGCAACGAAGTTCGTATAGCGAGTTGCATGGGGCGATGTTCCATACAACATTACATTATCACTTTGCTGATAGATAAACATTACCTATTTATAATAACAGATAATAGTAAAATGTATATATCAAGGCTTTTTATCGAGCAAAAACCCCGGAGGAGAACATATGAAAAGAGACCTCATTTCCGTGCTGGACCTGAGAGATGACCTTGAGGATATCATCAAGCTCGCAAGGACTATGAAGGGCGAGACGAAAGATGGAATGGAGATGGAGCTGTTCAAGGGTGAGACACTTGTAATGATCTTCGAAAAGCCCAGCCTGAGGACCCGGGTCTCCTTCGAGATCGGCTTCACCCAGCTCGGAGGAACAGCACTGTATCTTTCACCAAACGAGATCAGTATAGGTCAGAGGGAATCCGTGTACGATGTCGCCAAGGTCCTCTCCCGATTCGCCGACATGATAATGTACAGGGCGTTCGACAACAGGAACATGAGGGAACTGGCCAAGCATGCGGATGTCCCGATAATCAACGGACTCGATGACGGGGAGCACCCCTGCCAGGCTGTGGCCGATTTCCTCACCATGACCGAGCATAAGGGAGACCTCAAGGGTAAGAAACTCGCCTGGATTGGCGATGGTAACAACGTCCTTCACTCGCTCCTGCTTGGGGGTGCGATCCTTGGAATGAACGTCACCGCCTCATGCCCCGAGGGATATGGACCGGATCAGGATATCGTCGCCGAGGCGAAGCGCATCTCCTCTGAAACCGGAGCGGTGATCCAGATCGTGACGGATCCGACAGAGGGGATCGCACAGGCTGATGTGGTATACGCTGATACCTTCGTATCCATGGGAGACGAGGCAAAGAAAGAGGAGAGGCTCCGGATCTTCGCCCCATATCAGGTCAACATGGAGCTGTTCTCCAGGGCCAGGAATAATGCCATTTTCATGCACTGCCTACCGGCCCACAGAGGTGAAGAGGTCACGGATGAGGTCATGGACTGTTCCAGATCCGTGGTCTTCGATCAGGCCGAGAACAGGCTTCATGGACAGAAGGCGGTCATGGCCAGGATCGCGGGAAAACGCTAGCTTGAATACTCAAGCTCCCAGGTCCGGATATCATCCGGGGAATCCAGTCCCACGATCGCCATCTTGGCGGGCTGCGGCTGGAGGTTCATCATCTTCTGGAACTCGGTCTGGGACTGCCATGTGGACCCCTGTATAAGGTGCATACCCCGATAGTTCATGTAACCGAACCTGTGTACGTGGCCCGAGACCAGGATATCCGGCGCCTCTCTCATTATCAGCAGGTCGCTATCCTCGGGAGCAAGCTGGTTCCTCATGCCGTAGGTGGGCCCGAAATGCCTGGACCGGACCATCTCCTTCATGCCCTCCACCGGGGACTCATAGGTCACCTCCTTGAACTGTGTGACCATATCATCCAGCGATTTCCCATGGTATCCGGTTACCCTGACCCCCGATAGGGATATGAAGGCAGGGTTGGACAGGAAGTGAAGGTGGTCGTTGTAAAAATATTCCTGATACTCCTTGGGTATCGGGGGTTGAGGCTCTGCGAGCCTCACGGCATCGTGGTTTCCGGGGATCATGATGATCTCCACGTGAGAGGGGACGCCTGACAGAGCCTCGGCAAGCATCTCATATTGTTTGCCGATATCCTTGCATTCCAGATCGCGATCCTGATTCGGATATATGCCTATACCATCCACCAGATCACCTGCGAATACCAGATATTTCACACACCCGCCTTCCCTTCTTCCGATCGATGCGCCCTTTTCACCCTTCAGCCATCTTATCATACGGTCCCATTCCTTTCTGAGGAAATGGACCGATCCAATGTGTATATCCGACGAGAATGCCGCCGTCAGCCCCCTTATCTCCGAGGTTCTTCGCTGATAATCAAAGGGAAGGTCCACCTTGAATACCTCATCTGCGAATATGATCCCCGAAGGCCCTCTTTCATCCTTCTTGAACTTCCCGACTATCCCGACGACCTCGTCATCGACGATCCTGTTGTTGAATATCTCCTTGTTCTTCGAGATGAGGACCTTGACCGAACCGGTCGGATCCTCCAGATCGAACATGGTGTGGCCGTTCTTGGAGGTTCTGAGGTCCATAACCAGGCCTATGACCCTTGTGTGCCCATCCGACTGCTGCAGGGTTCCCGCGTCCTCGGTGGGGACCAGCTCCCCGTACTGGGTCCTCAGGATATTCCTCAAGGTCCTGTATCTATCCTGGAACAGCCTGCGGAAATCCTCGATCTTGCCCTTTGAACCCATATGTTCAACCGGATCGAAGATGATCCGTACGTCCCCATCGTATTCGGCGGCCAGGGGCCTGGGTTTCCCCCCAACGCCCTCCCTGATCAGTGGTCTGGCCACGGACGAT
>JAUVLN010000101.1 GCA_030600725.1 Thermoplasmatota archaeon
GGCAGACCCTTTATTGTGATCCTTATACTGGTCATGATATTGGTGATTCCCGGTATCGCTCAATCGAGAACGTCCAACCAGATAGCAAAGGGCAGCGCGTTCCTCGAGACCGTTACCATAAATTTCCCCGAGGGGGGCGGAAGGGATGCCAGCCTATCCCTCTACATGCCGGGCCAGGGCCCGATATCCAAAGCATCCCTGAAACTTGAACCGGTACCGGGGCCGGATCATCCTGATAGAGTGTCGGTGGATATCGGGCTTGACGGCAGGGAGGATTGGGCCTTCGGAGGGGGTATCGAGGGCTCCTTCGGTAGGCAGACCGTCTTCTCGGACGGAGAGGAAACAAGGCGCCTGCCCCTGACATCCGGTGGAACCCTCATCTCATTTTTCCTGCCGATCGGAATGGAGGTGACCGACGGCTCGATGGGGATGATATCACTCCCCCAACCCATGGGGGATTACAGAAGCTCATTGATCTCGGGGCCGATCGGGATGCCATCTCCGGACATGGTCGATTCCGGGGACCTGGACGGCGACGGCCATGAGGAGATAATATATTATTCGAAGGTCTCCTCATCGATCGAGATGGTGTCCAGGGACGGATCCGGGGTATTCTCAAAATCGAAATTGGCCGATTCCAACGGCCCCGTCACCTCCCTTCGTGTAATGCCAAGGGGAATGGAGAACTCGGGGTTCATCGTCTACTCCGGTCAGGATGAGGATGGCTCCTCATCCGAGATCTCGCTGATAGTGTTTGACGATGAGGGGGGATATTCCAAACACGTGGTCGCCTCGGATCTACCTCTAGGCTCCCTGGGTTTCTCACTCGATCGAGCGAAGGGCTCCTATGACCTGTTCGCACTTGATGGTTCCCGGGGCAGGATAATGAACGTCACGGTCAATTCTACCGGCGGGGTCGATGTCAGGGAGATGATAGACAGATCGATCCCATCCTCCTCCCTTGGACAGGGAGATCTGGACGGCGATGGGCTGAAGGATATCCTGCTTTTCCCCATGAAGGGGAGCGGGAAGAACATCACATTGATGAAAGGGGACATCGTTGAGGGGACATCATCTTTCATCCAGATCGATATGAACCTTACCGGGTCTGCGGTTTCGCTCCCGCTTGGAGTCGACGCGAACGGGGACGGATCGGATGAGATATATCTGATGATGGGGGATCCCGCATCACTAAGCGTCCTGTCGGTGGTAGAAGACGGTATCGACAGGTTCTCGATCGGTTTCAACGGGACGTTGGGATCCCTCAGGACAAGCTCCGGATATCATGATCTCTATGCGGGGCCGGAGGATCTGCTCTATATGGTGACCGGGGACGGTCTCTACCAGATCATTCCGGAAACCGGTCCCGGAGGCACATATTACAATTGGAGGTCGCCGTCATTTTCCCAGCTTGCGGTGATCGGCTCCTTCGATGAGCTGGGAAAGGGCCTATGTTACCATTTCAGCTCGGATCAGGGCATCTCCACCTATGATCTGCGATGGGGTCCGGTTGGTGAGGTGGAGGTTCTGGAAGCATCGGGTTCGGGGTACATCAGGAACCGGTTGAGCCATGGTTCCGTTATCAGGGTGGAGGTCGGTGAACTGGACCTCTACGGGAGGGATGGGGCCCAGTATACGGATGATTACGGGAACGTTCTTGTCAGGTGCGATCTGATGATTTCCGGACAGGGGGGAACGGCATCGATCCGATCCCTTGATCTGAGATATGAGGGGTCCCTGGACGCCTCTTCATCCGGGGGTTTCCTTTCGGCCGTTTCAAGGGGCGCCGCGATCTTTGGCGACAGGGTCCCCTTCTTTCTGATATCCGATTCTCAGGGAGCGGTCCGGGTCGGCCCTGTCGAGGTCATATACGATTCACCGCCCTCGATCGATGAGGACATTCTGAATGACATCCATATAGATGAGGGATCCCTGGATATGCCGATATTGTATGTCTGGGAACATATTGACGATGATTACATGATGCCCCAGGACCTGGGTATCTCCCTGCATACCATGGAGGAGTATGCTCAGAGGATCCTGTACCTTCAGGATGGGGTCCTGAGGGCCAATGCGCAATCCTATCCCGATCTGGTGGGAGATCTCCATTTTCAGCTATCCGTCTCCGATGGCAGGAATTCCATCACAACTCCCGAGATCCGGCTTATCCTGGACCCCGTGGAGGATAGGCCCAGGCCGCTCACACCGCCGGATGGCCTGATCATATATGAGGGAGAGGAGGAGGATATCGACCTGGGTACGTTGTTCACCGACCCGGATGG
The DNA here is from genome assembly GCA_030600725.1 of Thermoplasmatota archaeon. Taxonomy (GTDB): domain Archaea; phylum Thermoplasmatota; class Penumbrarchaeia; order Penumbrarchaeales; family Penumbrarchaeaceae; genus JAGLEG01. The sequence goes on from JAUVLN010000101.1 coordinate 2,283, forward strand.
CGATGATATCCACTATGCCTATTCACTGTCGTATGCCCAACCCTCCTCGCTGGAAGCCTACATCACCATCGCTCTTGAGGGGGATATTCTGACGATCTCTCCCGACCGCAGTGGGAGCGGAGGTATCGTCTGCGTACAGGTAAGCGCATGGGACGATCATCACGGCCCCGGGGATCCCACCTCGTTGGATTTCTGCGTCATGATAGAGGATGTGGATTCCCTCCCCTATCTCGGCCAGAATCCCGGTCCGGTGATCATGTCGGAGGACCAGGACAATCCCGCACGGGTCCCCCTCAACGGATGGTTCATGGATCCCGATACGCCGCTGTCCGGGTACACGATAGATATCTTGACGCTGTATGATACCCTGGATACCTCAACGGTATTATTCTCCGATGAGCCGTATCTGATACTCTATCCAAAACCCGACTTCACGGGTACCGCCTATCTGCAGGTTCGGATGTTCGATCGGGAAAATGAGCTCTCGGACTGGTTGGAGATAAAGGTAGAACCGGTGAACGATCCTCCGGAGGTGGTATGCGGGGAGAAGGAGGTTGTCGACGGATCGGGCTGGGAGATAACCGGAGAGGTGATAGACATAGATTCCCCGGCTGGAACCGTTGAGTACCGGGTGGACGATTCGGGATGGATGAGGGCCAAGGGATGGTCGAAGTGGTCCATCCACGTCCCATTCGACACGGTGCCGACATACGGCGCTTATCTGTTCATCAAGGCGGATGACGGGGAGGGAACCTCGGGCATGGAGATGATCCGCCTCGTCGTGCCCGAGGAGTATGGTGTTGAACGGAGCGACCTGGATCGGGACGGCATTCCCGACATACTGGATGCCTTCCCCTACGATCCGGATGAATGGGTGGATACCGATGCGGATGGTGTCGGGGACAACGGGGATGCCTTCCCTTACGACCCGGATGAATGGGTGGATACCGATGCGGATGGCGTCGGGGACAATTCCGACTGGGACCCGCTTGATCCCAATATCAGGACCAGGGCGGATACGATGATCGCACCCGGGTCCGAACCAGAGGATGGGGACGGCGGAAGTCTCCCCGTAGGGGCCATACTGCTGGGTTTGGGCCTGTCCGGCCTTATCGGGTTCATACTCTTTACTGAGGTGGGCATGGTCCTGGTGGCAACAATGGGGGCGAACCTCTACTCGAAATTGAGCAAAAAGGATATACTCAACCACGAGGTCCGCGGATTGATAAGAGGCTACATAATCGCGAATCCAGGGGATCACTACTCCTCGATCAGGAGGAATCTGGACCTCAACAACGGGACGCTTGCATACCATCTCAGGGTTCTTGAGCAGAACCAATACATCAAGAGCTTCTTCGACGGGATATTCAAGAGATACTATCCGTCGAACGTGAACATACAGAAGGTGCAGCGCAACATATCAAAGCAGGAGGAGATCTTCAACATCATCCTGGAATTTCCGGGTGTCACCATGGAGGATATCGGGAACAGGATCGGGGTTTCAAGGCAGGTCGTGAACTATCATGTCAAGAATCTGATCAGGGCGGGCATGATCACCTATTCGAGGGATAGCAAATCATCCAGGTTCTATCCGGCAGAGGATGATATCGAAGGCCTCCAGAAGAGAAGGTTGAAGGGAGAGGTATGAGGATCGGTATTCTTGCGGGAAGCGTCATGCCCCACTCCTTCCATAAACGCGCCGAACCGGAGGAGAACCATTACGGCCAGACATCATCAGGGACGCTTGAATTCTCCCAGGGCGGGAACCATTTCTACGCTATCGCAAGGCATGGGACACCGCCCCACATCCCACCTCACAGGGTGGATCACAGGGCGAACGTCACGGCCCTGAGGGAACTGGGCGTTCAGGCGGTCATATCGATCTGCTCCACGGGAGCACTTGATCCCGGGATCAAGGTCCCGTCCATTGCGGTTCCCGCGGATTATATCGATCTTGTCTCCGGGACCACGTTCATGGACCATGAGATCGCCCATATTACACCAAAACTGGACGTTCGGCTCAGGGAATCGCTTCTATGTTCCTGCAAGAGGGCAGGGGTCGATGCCATCGATGGAGGCATCTACGTTCAGGCAAGGGGGCCCAGGCTTGAGACACGGGCGGAGGTGAGGCTGCTTTCGGGGTGGGGGGACTATGTCGGCATGAACATGGCGCCCGAGGCAACGCTCTCCATGGAACTGGGCATTCCCTATGGGGCCATACTGACAGTTGATAATTACGCCAATGGTGTGATCAACGAGGAGCTGGATTTCAGGGATATCCTGAGGGACGCCAGGGGCAACTGGGATGATATACTCCGCATTCTTGAGAATATACCCGAAGGTTTATAGGCCCAATGGGGGAGCTTATTAATCATTTCACGCCTTTTGGAGAGGTGATGGAACGGGAAGATGTGAACCCTGATATGGAGCTTCTACTCAACTCATTCGACGATGTACCCGTCGTGGAAAGGGGCGAGTATCAATATTTCGTTCACCCTCTCTCCGATGGTATCCCCTACATACACCCTGATCTGATCGGGGCGGCAGCGAGGCTTTTGGCGCCTCTTATGCCGCCTCCTGAAAGGTACGATCTTATCCTGACCGCGGAGGCGATGGGCATCCCGCTGACCACGGTCCTCTCCATAATGGTGGGTAAACCCATGTCGATCGTCCGGAAGAGGGAGTACGGGTTGGACGGTGAGGTCCAACTGGGTCAGAAGACCGGTTATTCAACAAATCGTCTGTTCATGCACCTTCCGAAAGGGCCCGGGGGAAGGGCATTGATAGTGGACGATGTGCTCTCCACGGGTGGGACGCTCAGGGCAATGGTCGAGGGTGTGAGGTCCTGCGGATGGGCGGTGGAATCGTGTCTGATCCTGTTCGATAAGATGGGGGGAGATGGAAGGGCCGAATTGGAGAGGATGTGGGGATTTCCGATCATTACCCTTCTTCATGTTGAGGTGGTTGAGGGAAGATGCATAGTGAGCGAATGCGGGCAGTGAGGCGGTTTTGCCATCTACTGGGACCGCTCCATCAACCGTAACCGTACTCGCCGATCAACGGAACGAAGACACACCTTGTCAGGGGCTCCTCCTCTATCCTCCCATCCTTCTTGCGGTACCTGATCAGAACCTGAACGCCGCCGTTGGGGCCGACCACGCCAAGCAGGATCCCGCCCTCCTTCAGCTGATCCATGACGATACCCGGGACCCTCGGGGCCGCACAGGTATAGTAGATCCGGTCATATTGGGCCTCCTCAGGGTATCCTCCGGAACCGTCAGCACAGATCACCTTGACGTTTGATATCCCCGATCTGATGATATTCCTCCGCCCCTCATCCGCGAGGCTTTCCAATCTCTCGACTGAAACGACCTTGCCCTCCGGGCCTACAAGATGGGAGACGACTGCCGCGTGGTAGCCCGATCCGGTCCCGATCTCCAGTACATTGCCCCCCTCCTCGACCTGGAGTTCCTCGGCCATGATGGCGACCATGTGCGGTGCCGATATCGTCTGTCCTCCCCCTATCGGAAGGGGGTGGTCCGCATAGGCGGACCTCATCAGACGGCCGGGGACGAAATCCTCCCTTCGGACCGCCCTCATGGCCCTCTCGACCGGGGGGGAATGAATGACCCCCTCCCTCACCAGGTCGTCTATCAGGGAATCAGCATCTCTCATCGGGACTACAATATGCTTTCATCGATTATAATGGTCTGGCTCCGTGCGGGCCCGTAGGATAGGAGCGCCACGTTTGCCCCGGTCTCCTTTTCGATCATATCTATGTAATCACGCAGTGGTTTCGGCATATCGCCGCCTTCACCTATCGCCCGCCAATCCCCCTCGGTCATCTCACCCCATCCCTGCATCGTGATATATTCGGGTTGAACCTCGGAAAGGACCTCCGTGTGGGATGGGAAGTACCTGAGCGTCGTGGGAAGGCAGTGGCGTTCTGCCGCCTCCTCGGCCAGCCGATATCCCGTGCAGACCATCAGCGGATGTATCGAATCGAGCACGTCCAGCTTGGTGAGTGCAATGTGTGTTACCGAATTCCATCTTACGGAGGAGCGGAGCATGACCAGGTCCAGCCATCCACATCTTCTCGGCCTTTCGGTGGTGGTACCGAATTCGTGTCCCACCTCCCTCAATCTCTCCCCGATCTCCCCCGTCAGTTCGGTCGGAAAAGGCCCCTCCCCCACCCGCGTCGTGTAGGCCTTCACGACCCCCACCACCTTTTCGATGTTCAATGGCCCGATCCCGGACCCCGATGAGCCGTAACCGGATGTGACGGAGGACGAGGTTACAAACGGATATGTGCCCCTGTCGATATCCAGAAATACGCCCTGTGCCCCCTCCAGAAGGATCCGCTTTCCCCCGGCCAGCATATCGCCGAGGAGGTTGGACGTATCAAGGGCCCTGGGCAGGATCCTCTCACCAAGTCCGCCGAGGTCTTTGATGATCGTTTCGGGATCCAGATCGCATTCGAGGTCGAACCGGCTGGCCGTGTGCCTTGCATTCAGAACCCCCTCGTTCACCCTCTCCCTCAGTAGATCAGGATATCTGAGATCGCCCACCCTGACGCCGTGTCTCCTGGCCTTATCCTCGTAGCACGGTCCGATGCCCCTTCCAGTCGTTCCCACCTTTCTCCCGTCCCCTCTTGCCCTTTCCTGTATGCCGTCGAGGAACCTGTGATATGGCATGATCATGTGTGCCCTGTCCGATAGGAGGACGTTTTCGATCGGTAGTCCCCCCTTCTCCAGGCCATCCAGCTCGTCCACAAGTACCCATGGATCGACCACGCAGCCGTCTCCTATAACGGAGGTCTTCCCCTCATGCAGGACCCCTGATGGTATGATGTGAAGTTTGACGGTCCTGTCATCAACAACAATGGTGTGACCCGCGTTATTCCCTCCCTGATATCGCACTACTGCGTCGTATCCTCGAGATATCAGGTCCGTGATCTTGCCCTTGCCCTCATCTCCCCATTGGGTGCCCAGAATGACTGTACAGGTCATGTTCCCACGGCCCGCGATATGCCACTCCTTATATAGATATGTTGAGAGTTCATCCCGGATGGATGGCGATCTTGAGTTCTTGAGATAATATTATCAACACAATGATTATATTATCCATTCATCATTCAATGCAATGAAAGACCGCGTGTTTCCCCGCGCGGCCCGTAGCTGAAAAGTGGTGAATGGACTTGTTCAAGAATA
>JAUVLN010000286.1 GCA_030600725.1 Thermoplasmatota archaeon
CGGAGGCGAGGCCTCCATCGTCTGGAGGAGGGACGGAGACGGCGACCCCCTCACATCATTTGATACGAACATCATGATGTCTGTCTTCAACGGGAGCTACTGGAGCGAACCCGGGGCGATCTCGGGGGACGGGAACGGATCCAGCGAACCCACGCTTGCGTACACCTCATCGGGAGACCTCTGGGTTGCCTGGGAGGAGTGGAACGGCACGCTTTCAACGAGGTACAGGGAGAACACAACAGGGGATTGGTCCGGGATGAGATCGATAACGGGCCCTGATGGAAGCCTGCTCGGATCTCCCGCCCTGGATCGGGGAGAGGAGGGGCACCCGGTCCTATCCTACATTGCCGTCACGGAGGATGGTTGGGGGGACATGTATCCGGCTGTGAGAAGGGGGGACAAGGCCAGAGATTCCCTCTGGGACGATGAGAGGAGGGTTGGTCAACCGATGTCCTGGGTCCGGGGCCTTTCCCTGACATCGGACGATGCCGGCATCTTCATGATATGGTATGGGCCTGGGAAAACCCTCTGGGCATCGGGCGGGAACGGAAGCGATCCAGGCGGGGAGTGGAGCGATCCCATCGACCTGATGACCGATGGGGTCCATGGGGTTTACTGTGATCTCATGCTGGATGGGGATAACAACTTCCTGATCGGGTCGATAGATCCCGAGGATGGAGCGATCTCCGTTGTGGGGCACAATCTCTCCCGAAGGGGCGAGGCCGTATCCATCGTGTCCCCGAATGCTACCGTCTCTGGTCCCGGCGATACGATATACGTCGAGATGAGGATCGAGAACACGGGTTTGTTCCCGTACGGTGAGGTTGTGGCAACCTTTATTGCGACCGTCAGGGACCCCCATACCGGAGATTATTCGGACGTTCACCTGAACTCGGTGCCGATCACGTTTTCGGAGATGAACGAGGTGGTCCTGTGGCAGCGGTACCACACCGTCCTCCAGTACGAGATAGGCCTTTCATTGATCGTCACATCCTCCACCTCTCCCGGCATGGAGCGCATATCGTCGAGGTTCGTCAGCATATCCGCCTTTCCCGGATTGGAGGTTCTATCGATCGATACGGTGGGCGATATCGATCCCGGTGAGAATGTCACCATTTCACTGAACATGAGGAACGGGGGAAACGCCCCTTCAGGGACAAGGACCGTAAGGGTGATGTATGAACAACTGCCGCCCCCCCTGATCTTTCAGGGGAACGCCATGGAGCCCCTGTTCCTGAGAGGGAACCTGTCCGGAGAGATACTTTTTCAGGGAAACGTGTCGATAGACAAAGGGGAGAGCAAGCTGATCCAGTTCGAGACGGAGGTGCCCGTCGGAACCACCTATCTCTGGGGGGTCATCGAACCGCTCCCGTGGGAGGGAGTTTCCCGGATGGGATCGCCGGTCATCGAGATCTCCAGGGGTACCGGCCTGGAGGTGCTGTGCGACACCTGTCACATCGCCATCGAGAAGGGGGAAAACGCATCCGTAAGCATTTTGGGGAAGGAGGGTGAATGGATAAGGAGCCGGATGCTGGATCTTCCCTATATTGAAGGGGCGATACCGGAGGAATTGGGTCCCGGGGATAATGGGGGGGCCATCCGGATATGGATGACGAACGGTACGGGCTCCACCATCTGGGAGGATGACCTCCCGGTTAACAACCTCTCTTTTTCCGAGCATCTGGAACTGGAGGTTCCCACCGATATGCTCGATCCGGGGGAATACCGGATACATATATCACAGCCACACTCGGGGGATCCCATCATCTCATCTAACACCGTCGTCGTGGAGATGTCCATCATCTCTCTGGGTAGTGCTGATATCGATGTCGATGAACGGATACTGAAGGGGTCGCTCAAGGGCAGGTATGTCAATGCCAACCTCACCTGGAACGGGAACAGGACGATCCGTGCCATGTTGGTAACGGTTTACGATGGAATGCCCCGGGACGGGATCATTATCTCCGAGACCATCGTCCTGGGAATGGAGGGAGGGGAGACCAGGGAGGTGGAGCTGAGTATACCGGTGGATGAGGGATACTATCTCCTCTCGTTCGAGGTCTCATATCCGGACCCTGTTGGATATTCGGGCCCTTCCGACCTCAAGCTTATCGGATCGGCACAGATGGGCATGTTCGTCGAGGACCCCCCTCAGATCAAAAGGCCGCAGGAAAACGGTATCAGTGAGGAGGATATCATCCCAACATTGGCCATTTCACTTTTCATGGTCTGCGTTGTATTCGGTCTCGCGATACCTCTCAAGGCAAGAAAGAAGAGGGAAGATGACGACTGATATCCGAGTTTCTCCTGTAATAGATATATAGGACATAAAGACCTCGCAGATAATCTAAAACACGAGAAGGAAATTTCCTTCTCATTTATCCTTCGGAGATGGGTCAACACTATCGGCTTCTTTCGGTGTAATAATATCATCCATTGGCTGGGATATTCCACTGGATTCCAAATTCCTTCTTTTCGTTCTTACAATCAATATGGAGATGACTATTATCGAACACGTGAGGATCAATAGGAATGATGTGATCAGAATGAAATGACTTACTTCATTTCTCTCCTCGGGTATCCTTAATTCAATCTCGTATGATCCTCTACTCTCTCCAAATTCGTTTTCAGCAGAGATGTAAAAACAATATTCTCCCACATCCAACCCATCAAGGATACAACTCTTTTCCTGACCTGGTATTACCTGGAACAGTTCGAAATGTCCATATGGTGTCTCCCGATATATCCTGTACTTGAGAATTGGAGATCCTCCATCACTTATTGGCTCATCCCAATTGAAATGTATCTTTCCTCCTTTGTACTCAACTGTAAAATTCAACGGAACCCATGGTGGCCCTCTCGGGGTGGCATTTGCCCAGTTCTGATGATTTGACTCTCCTATCTCGGTCACTGCAAGGACAACAAATCCATACGTTTTTCCATTGATGACAGAATAATTTATCTCTGTTATATTTTCGGGAACAGCCATGAGGAATCTCATTCCTTCTCCCTCATCTCTATAGATGTTGTACTCTATGATGGAAAAACCACCATCATCTTCCGGAG
>JAUVLN010000254.1 GCA_030600725.1 Thermoplasmatota archaeon
AATTACTCTTTTCACATAACAGTAAAGCGGGGAGATACCATGGAGAACAGACATCTGGCACGAATGATCCTTTCCAAAGGTGATGAGCTTCCGGACCAGCCAGCAATGAAATGGAAGGTGGATGGGACCTGGAGGACCCTCACCTACGGTGAGCTCTCGGAAAGGGCCCTCAAGGTAGCCTTCAAGTTGAAGGAATTGGGGGTGAAAAAGGGGGACAAGGTGGCAATATTCTCTGATAACAGGCCGGAATGGGCCATCTCCGATCTATCGATCCTGACATTGGGAGGGATCTCCGTACCGATCTATGCGACAAGCACGTCCGAACAGGCCAGATACATTATCGAGGATTCCGGAAGCAAGGTGATCATGATCGGGTCCAAACGGCAGTATGATGATATTCTGCCTTTCATGGAAAAACTGGGCCTTACGGTCATATCCTTCGGTGACATTCCATTCCCGAACACCACCCCTTTCAAGGATCTCTGGAAAGGTGATGACCTTTCTGGAATACGGGAGGAGCTCTCCTCATTCGGATCGGATGATCTCTGCACCATCATCTACACTTCAGGTACTACCGGAGAGCCAAAAGGGGTCATGCTCACCCATTCGAACCTCTTCCATCAGGTGGATGCCGTGGACACATATTTCGATGTGGGCCCTGAAGACAGGTCCCTATGTTTCCTGCCCCTATCGCACGTGTTCGAGAGGGCCTGGTCCTACTTCGTATTCTATTCCGGAGCTGTTAACCATTACATGGACGATCCCAAGCTGGTCAGGGAGTACATGGAAGAGGTAAGACCGACGGTGATGGTCTCCGTTCCCAGGCTGTTCGAGAAGATCTATTCCACCGCAAACGAGAAGCTCAGAAAAGCGTCGCCTCTGAAGAAGGCGATATTCAAATGGTCAATGGGAGTCGGGCACAAGTTCAACACCCTCAAGACCCAGAGCAAGGTCCCTGGATCGTTCCTATCCTTCAAGTACAGGATCGCTGACAAGCTTGTTCTTGGTAAACTCCGAAACGTGATCGGAGGGGACAAGAAGTTCCTCGCCTCCGGCGGCTCTCCGCTTCTGGCCGAGATAGGAGAGTTCTTCCTCTCTGCCGGGGTGGTCGTATGCGAGGGATATGGGTTAACGGAAACATCTCCGATAATATCCATGAACAGGCCCACAGAGCTCAGGTTCGGAACGGTTGGAAAGACCGCTCCCAAGGTGGAGGTGAAGCTGAGCAAGGAGAAGGAGATCCTGGTAAAAGGCCCCAATGTAATGAGGGGATATTACAACAAGCCCGAGCTCACCAAAGAGACTTTTGTTGATGGCTGGTTCAGGACGGGGGACGTTGGAGAGTTCGATGAGGATGGGTTCCTCAAGATCACGGACAGGATCAAGGAGCTGATAATCACATCCACCGGGAAGAACATCGCAAGGCAGAGGGTGGAATTGGCAGTTGGAAAGGACCATTACATCGAACAGATCCTTGCCATAGGGAACAACAGGAACTATCTATCCGCACTTGTGGTTCCATATTTCGAGGCTCTGGAGGAGTATGCAAAGGAGAGGGGGATATCGTTCTCCTCCCGTGAGGCCCTGGTGAAGAAACAGGAGATCATAGATTTCTATAATGAGAGGATACAGATCGTGCAGAAGGAGCTTGCCAACTTCGAGAAGATAAAGAAGTTCACCCTTCTTTCGGAGGAGTTCTCGCAGGCTGCAAACGAGATCACCCCCACCCTGAAGAACAAGAGAAGGGTGATAATGGAGAGATATGGTGATCTTGTCGAGAAGATGTATCTCGAGGCGGATAAGGTTCCAGCTTGAATACGCTTAAATCGATCACAGGGTCAAGATATGACGAGGATTGCACAGGAAAAGGGTCATTCATCATCGAAGAGCAAATGTTTGAAATCGAATGACTGGCCAGTCAATATATATGATGAGTTTAGCATGCAATTGTGCATGCCCAAGTCATTCTTTCAGCCGCTTCCTCTTCTTCTCGGATGTATGAAGATAGTTGCCATCCGATACCAAGCTCTTTCCAATTCTCTTTTCAGCATCCTCTCGGGCGTTCCCCGCCACCTCCCCCCCTTCTTTGGCCGCATCTTCACATTCCGGGAAATCCTGTGCGTCCTTGCTTCTTGTGATCTCTGTTGTAACACGCTCTCCGAGCATCGAGAATATCAGCTCAAGGTCGTTCATATGATCTCTTAGGTTCTCTTTGTTCAGCCCTTTCAACTCCTTGTATTGGCCTGGGGTCAGGCCAAAGGTCGCCTCCGAGATCTCCGCTGTGAGGATCGCATATTCTCTTTCCGATCTTACTCCCCTGCTTTTCCATTCATCCGTTAGTTCATCCCTGATCGCGATTCCTCGCACACGTTTTTCTATCCAATCATCTGAATATCCCTTCTGTCTGTATATTGTTAAAGAAAATAAGTTCGATAAATAATCGAACTTTTTTCATTGACAATGCCTGCAACATCGCAGTCCGTAGGAACCGATGTTGCTTTGGTATCGCTTTCATTCTCTTCTGGGCAAGTTCCGGGTCCTCTATCTCCTGGATCCTCTCGTACCCGACGCGGGCCAACCATCGCTTGAATGGTTCTGCTTTCTTTGATGGGATGGATTGAATAAGCCTAAAAGCGTTCTCCGTATTGACACAATTCAGATTTTGCAGTCCGCCTTTCGTTTGAATTGGAAGGGGGGTGACAATTTGTCCCCACCCTTCTTTCAGGCCTTCATCTCGGCTTCTCACTTTTTTTATATAATCGGAGGGATTTGGTGAATCAGTAAGGGCTGTAATGATATCAACCACTACAAAGTACCATCCATCTTCAAACAATATTCTTCTAATCGATACACCTTGAAACACCACCAAAGCTTTCTTACCCTCATCTTCAGATCCCATTAGCCCACCTTCCGTTCTATTACATATTAACCCGTTGATGTTCTTAATAGGCCTCAAGGGAGAGGGGGGTGCATGAATTAGAATGGTACCAGTAATGAGCACATATGTATGATGACAACTTCAAAGGGTGAAACGGGGTCGTCCGGTGTTTGATGGAACCTCCTTCGCGTGCAATCCTCCCCTTTCCCCGAAGGGGTAGTAAGCATGTTTAACCCCGCCCTCCGGAGGCATATATGATGAAATTAAGGAATTCTAGATCACTCCGAATTTAATTTTCTTATCCTTTATTATTCTGTGCATTCTTCCATTTTCGATTCCCAATCGTTTACATTCCGTTTCTATCTTCAATTGTTTCCCTCTCTCCACTTCGTTATGTATTACGATCGGGTTATCCAATGTTGAAACTTGATAATATCTGGCAACTGCAATTATCCAAGGATCGGCCTTTTTTACCCAGGATCTCCATCCCACTGAAACGGAGGGGTGGATATTCTTCATCAGATCTGTAAGGGTATTTATATATTCATTTTTCTCACTGTTCTCCACGTCAATTTTCTTGATAAAATCTTCACTGAGGAAATCAGAACCTCTTCCGATCTCATCTACGAC
>JAUVLN010000241.1 GCA_030600725.1 Thermoplasmatota archaeon
CGAACAGATATGGTATCCAAGGCCCGGCACGGTGTTTCCATATTCGGGGCCGCAGCATCCGCAGTTGAGCGTCTCCACGGAGATGTTCTTCCTCCACATTATGTGCGGATAGAAGGAGGAGAAGTCCATCTCCGCGATGTCCGAGAAGGCCCCGACAATGGGGTCGAATATGTGGCCTCCCCTGTCGCTTCTGATGAGCTCCACGCCGCTCTTCCACTCCTCGGCCAGGTTCTTCTTCCATCGGATCAGAAACCCCCTCCTGGCCGCCTCCACGCACTCCATGGAGGATATGGCCGATCCCGGGGAGAGCCTGGACATTGATTGGAGCGGGAGCAGGGACATCCGGGATAGGAGTGCAAGGCCCAGGAGGCCGCCCTCCTTGACGACGAAGGAGCCCCTCTCGTCGATGTGAAGCCTCCCGTTCATGAGACACGGGGACGGCTTGTAGAATGTGGTGCCGTAGCTGAAGCAGGACATGCCCTTCCTGAACGGGGCCCGGAGGGGGGATCCGGAGCGGTCCAGCATCAATTCGCCCTCCATGCCGTTCACCAGGGCCCTGTGATGGAGGTAGGGCATGCCGAAGGAGTCCCCCCCTGAAGTGACGAGGATGTCAGGGTCTTTTCTCCTTATCATTGACACCAGCTCCCGTATCAGATCCTCCTCGGAGCCACCCTCTGCCCTCTCATCATCCACCTGCACGGCCGTGAGGCGGTCGTCCATCAGGGGGACCGGACCGTTCTTCTCGGGGAGAAGCTCCATACGGGAACAGGAGAGGGGAGGAAGGGACGATGTCACCCAGTCGGGGTCGTCCAGAACGCGAAACGAATTGGTCACCTCGACGTGGGCGAGCGGGTGGATCCCGTTCTTCATGAAGTAGCGGGTGGGGAGCCTGATATCGACGTCGTACAACTCGAACTCCTTCCACCGTCCCCACCTCTCTATCATCTCCGCGATACGGCCCATCATCGAGTATCTGGATATCTCGATCCGGAGGGAGGGCGAGGCCGATCCGTGGTGGACATCCAGGACCCTCTCGACCATCTCCACCCTGCGGACCCCCTCGTGGGAGGAGAGCACGTCGCCGAGCCACCGCAGCCTCTCTTTCGAGCCGCCCACGGAGATGGACGGATGGAATGGTACCGACAGCCTGGTCCTCTCACCGTTCTCCTGAAGGATCCATATATCCATCAGGTCGGCCCCTCTGTCTGGATATGCGTCGAGAACCCACCCTCTGATCAAGATAACGCCTCGTAGCAAAGTGGCTATCGAGGTGAGATCCATCCGTCAGCGTTTAAAGGAAGCTGAAAGAGGGAGGGGAGACTGAATATGTACCTACCTCTCCTCCCAGTCGACGATATCCACCTTGCTGAAGTCGAGCCCATTGAGCCGGATGAGCTTGATATCGTCGGTGGACCCGATGGTCCTGTCGGGGTGTATGAGCGCCCGGCCCAGCAGGATGCCCCCGGCGCCTTTCCTGCGGAATCTGCTGGATGAACACAGGGTCAGGAGCTTCCCGTTGTACATGGAGTGGCCTGAAGCCTTCTTGTCATGGCCCCTGATGAGGACCTTCCTGTCCATCTCATTCAGAAAGATGTTGAGGTACTCCTCGTCGAAATCACACTCGTCGCTGATCTCCCCCCTGTCCACCCCGAGCTCACGCGGGCTTCCCCACACCGTGGCGGATATGATGTCGGCGTCGGTGGTCTTGAACAATCCCACGGATTTTGTCCTTCCGCGCGGAAAGGCGGCATGGGAGGCCACGATACCGTTCGGCGTCCTGGCGAACAGGGGCAACCTGGAGAAGATCCCTCCGATATCCTCGATGATCCCGTTGGCCATATCCTCCCCGAACATATCCTCCACCTCATCGGGCAGGTCGTAGTTGTTGAACTCCATGAACTCCTTTGCCTCGTGGTTTCCCCGGAGGAGGTAGATGTCCTCGGGATAGGTGGCCTTGGCGGCGAGCAGGAACAGAAGTGTCTTTAGCCCGCCGTTCTTTATGTACGGCGGGCAGAGATCGATGTAGTTGCCCAGGAACAGGAGCTTCAACCCGACCTCCTTCAGGTCCCTGCCCGTGCCTTTCTCGTGAAGCGTGCTGTTTATCTTCTCCAGTTTCCGAACGAGGTTCTGGGCGGTTATCAGGTCCCCGTGGAGGTCCCCGACGAAATAGAGGTAATAGGCGGATCTGAACCTGTACTTGAAATCCATCAGCGGGAAGGTGTTCCCTTTCTTCAGTATCTCTGAGATCCCCTTGAGGAAGGCCGAGACCTCCTCCGCGTCATCCTTCGAGAGTTCATTGACCTTCTCCTTGTCATCAACAATTGATCTCGCCCAATCCTTGGTATTCATTGGCTCCCCCGGGGATTATAACAGGATATGTATATATATAATCTATGAAACATTTTGTCTGATATCGTCCCCGTAGTTTCAAGAAATGGTGGGATTTTATCGTTTCTTCTCCCCCTTTCTATATAATTCGACCAGGGCCGACATCACCACGGCCTCGAACGGGTTCAACCTGGCGGAGTTGGACGATGCGCTGGCGTGTGACCTCACGGAGGTCATGATGCGGTCGAACGCCTCCTGGTCCTCTTTCCGCAGTCCCCTTCTGAAGGAGGTCCAGGAGTCCAGCTCCTGTTCCAGAAGCATCCTGTACGTGGGACACGTTCTCCCCATCAGGATGCCTCCGCGACGAAGTCGTCGAGCATGTACTGGAACGGGTCCACCATGCTGATATCCTTCCATATGCCCCCTTGGGTGACTATCCTCATGCCGCCTCCCGGCCTGCCCTGTATCGTGGTCCACCTGAAAACTTTTTCTCTCATATCCTGGATGAGCTCCCCGCCGTTTCCCTTTCCGGTTGCGGTTATGACCACGCACGTTCCCTTTTCCGCAAGCTGGTGAAGTGTCTCCATCCAGTTGGCGAGCATGCCTTTCGCTGCGTCCAGCTCCACCTCGGGGTCGCAGAGCATCCGGTCGATCGCCGATATCAGCACCATGTCCGTTCCTTCGGTGGGGAGGCCGGACCGGATGAGTGAGTCCATCTGGTAGGCGGTGAAGGCCCTGGCGATGTGGATCCTTTCCAGTGCTTCTCCGGGATCGATCATTCTTGCCCTGAGAACGCTTGCCATCGAGAATGGGTTCACCCTGTGCCCCCCGTCCACGTAGCGGACCTCACAGCCCGCGGAGGCGGCGAGGGCCCCTAGTCTGTCGAGCAGATGGAAGCAGAGGGAGTTGTCTCCAACGAGCAGGTAGATCCTTCCCGGAAGGAAGGCTCCTATCATCCTGTCGAAGAGGAAGAAGCCCGTGTTGTAGACCTTCAGGTCACTATTGTCAAACATGATGGGATCCCCTGTGGGATAACATCCATCTCTCCAGGGGTTCATAAGTCAAACGAGAGGGGGGGGAGTTGTATGAAGGTGGATTCAGATCTCGTCGTATTCTTGAGAGGGTCCAAGTTGTTGATCGCACGTCATTGATCGGCTCCAATCCCATCGAGAACCTCACCGGTCTCCAGCGATCCCGATCCTAACAAAGAGAACTATAGGACAAAATTGCCGTTAGATGGATCATTATGGTTTCCGACTTGGTCCGAAATTCGGAAACGAATCTAGTAATCTCATAAACACCCTTGAACATTTAAAATAAGTATCGATTAATGTTTCCTCTTTCGGGGGGCAATAGGAAGAATGTCCTTCTAATATGATTAATATTTCGCATTTTTACCTTTGAAATGAAATGAGATGATTATTGCCACCAACAAAATCGATATGGTGGTGAAAGTTAGTATGACAATAA
>JAUVLN010000089.1 GCA_030600725.1 Thermoplasmatota archaeon
ATGCTCCTCTCAGCCCAGGGCACACCGCTTTCGGATGAGTTCGTCACGGTAGGATTCCCCAACATTACCTGGACCCTACCGGCCTCGGGAAGGACGAACCAGACCGGGTACGTTCTTTTGTGGGTGGATGTCCCGGTCGGATCACCGATCGGCAGCGTCGAAATGGTGGTCGAATATCTTCCATCCAAGGGTTCAATGATCCTGGGGGACAGGATAACAACAACGGTATATATCGTTTCGAGAACATATCTGCAGATCGATCACCTCCCTGACACCTTCGTTCTGCCCGACAGACTCTCTTTGACCGGAAGGCTCACGGACGATTCGGGAGAGGGGATAGCCGGGGAGGGGATGATCGAGCTCTCGATAAACGGATACGATATCGCCTCGATAGATACCGGAACAGGGGGTTGGTTCAACCTGACCCACACCATATCACCTTATACAAGATTGGGACCTGGTAACCTGAAGGTCGGCTTCTACGATATCCATGACGAGAGGTCCGGGCACTATCTGCCTGTGGAGATGTCCTCGGCGATCGAGATATTCACATCGACATATTTCGTCCACAGATGGGAGGATCTCGATGAAAATGTGACCATTCATCTATCCCTCAGAGGGGACGGGGGAAAGAAGATTGACGGGGCACGTGTGGAGGTGGGCGTTGGTTCCGAATTCAGGACGGCATATACCGATGGATACGGAAATATAACGATCGATATGGGGCCGCTGGATGACGGGACGCGGATCACCTTATTATTCTCCGGAGATCCGGGAAGGCACCTCCGTTCATCATGGGATAACATGACCATATCGCACGAGGAGGAGGCAACTGGAACCAACCTGATGTTCCCCCTTATGATCGTTGTGGGATCGGTACTATTGATTGGATGCGTCTATCCGGTCGTAAGGATCATAGCGATGAAAAGGAAGGTGGACACACAGAAGGTCCGGGAGAAGGGACGAAGATCGAGATACCAATACGAACCGGATAACATGGCCGAGAAGGCCGTGGTGGATACCTACAGAAGCATTCTGGAACGGATGGGTGATCGCGGTTACCCCAGGGATGAGAGCGCAACGCCCACGGAATATATGTCGGCAATGCGGGACCTCAACAGGATGGACGATATCGCGGATCTGAATGTTCTGACGGAACTCTTCCAGGAGGCCCGATATTCGGATCACCAGTTGAGGTCCGATTCGATCAACAGGGCCAAAGGGCTCGAGAAGAGGCTTATCGGGAGCATCGACCAGATGGAGGAGAGGGAAAGCAAGCAGGTAGGCGTACAAACCCTTTCCTCAAAAGAGGAGAGGGCCGAGATATGGAGGATGAGATCGGATCCCGAGAGGGAGCTCATGGAACTTCTGGGCACAAAGGAGGTGGGGGTATGAGATCACGCATCCTTATCGTTTTCACGATCGTCATGATCGTGTCGCTTATGGTCAGTGCCGTCATGCTGATCCTGACATCCGGGAAAGGGGCATATACGAGCTTCGATGGGTCCTGGGAAGGGCTCTCGGACCTGAGGGACCATCTCGATGATGAGGGGTACGATGTCAAGGTCCTCATCTCATCAAGCTCCCTCCTACTCTCGGAGGAGGACCCCGAGAAGACGGTGTTCCTCTCCCTTGGGCCGGAAAGGGCCTACACCCTGACCGAGATACATGCGATCGGTTCATTCCATGAGCGGGGCGGTAGGTTGATAATGGCGGATGATACGGGCAGGATGGACCCCCTGGCAGAGAGGTTCGATGTCGGCTTCCCATCCGGACAGCTGTACGATGAGAACTTCCAGACGAACCCATCGTTCGTCAGGGTCGATGTGAACCTGGCGGACCGGTTCTCGGGGACACTGCTCCTGAACAAGCCCTCGTACCTGATCCATTCGGGAGGGAGGGTTATCGCAAAGACCGGTAGGTCCGCCTGGGTGGACAGGAACGGCAACGGTTTGAGGGATTTCGACAATACCACCCAGGGAGAGCCTCTCGGAGAGAAAACGATAGCGGTGATAGTGGATCCCGATTTCCTCTCGCTGGGAAGCGGATGTGCGGTCTTCATATCCGACCCCTCACTCTTTCTGAACGAGATGATCGACCAGAAGGACAACCGAAAGTTCATATCCTCTCTCATCTCCTACCTCCTACCGGACGGAGGCACCATCGTGATCGACGACGGTGTCCATCAGATGGACGGGGCGGCTTCCGTGTTCCAGAGGGGAGTTTTTGGCTTTGTGTTCCTGCTTAGCGATGTGAACATGAAGATCATAATCGGCTCCATGACCGTGATCATCATATCGGCTTTTGCCTACCTCTTCGATCCGCCGGAAAGGTTGGAACACATCTGCCTGCTCGATAGAACTGGCCTTGCCGAGCTGGCGGAGCTGAACCTCACAAAACAGGATGTCACCGAGATCAAGAAGATAATCCTGGACCGTGTCAGGGTCAGGAACAGCCTGAGCGTTGATGATTTCTCGAAGCTCGGATGGGACGATATCCGTAAGATGATCGACGATGATCGGCTCTACCGTTTCGTCAGGTCCGGCAAGAATTACACCGTGGAACAGTTGGAGAGGATCCTGGTGGAGGTGACCGGATGGGGAGGGTAAGCGTTTTCTCCAGAAAAGCAATGGGATACGGGGCGGCGACCCTCGCCCTTTTCATATTATCGCTGGTCCTCTCCTCGGGGCTGTTCCTCATGATGTCGTTGATAGGAATGGCAGTGATACTTCTCTCGCTCTCCTTCATACCACGGAAGCCCGAGGTAACAAGAAGTATGGATTCGGACCTGATCCATGAGGGCGATGAGGTTGATGTGGAACTGAGGGTGCAGGGGAAAGGCGGACTGGGCCAGGTGGAGATCCTGGATCGGCTGTCGCCAACCCTAAGGATCCAAAACGGAAACAACCATGCGTTCCTCTCCCCGGGGGAGAGGTCGGTCAGATACACCTTCGGGTCGCCTCTGAGGGGGTATCACGATATCGGCCCCACACACGTCAGGAGGTGGGACCCGCTATGGTTCTGGTACCGCGAGGACGAATACGGTGAGAAGAAGAGGATCACAACATTCCCCGAAAGGACCTCCGCAGACATGAGGCGGATGCTCAAAGGCCCCAATAAACAGAGGCCGGGCGATATGCACCTCAGGCGGGTTGGACCCGGAAAGGAGTTCTACTCCATCCGCGACTACGTTACCACCGATCCGTTCCATACGATCAACTGGAAAGCGTATGCAAGGACCCGAAAGCTTCAGGTGAACCAATACGAGGCGGAATCGGTGACAGACCTCATGTTCATACTCGATTCGAGGATGGTCACCAGGGCAGGTACGCTGATCGAGAACCCTCTTGAGAGATCTATAAGATTCTGTGCTTCGCTGGCCGACCTCTACCTCACCACCTCCAACAGGGTGGGCCTGATCAACTACAGCTCATCGGTCACCGTACTCAAGCCCGAAGGAGGCACCAACCACCTGACGAAACTGCTTCACACCCTGACCGATATCACGCCGTCCGGATACCACACGCTCGGGGCAACGGTCAACTATTCACTTGCATATATTCCCCCCGATTCCCGGGTGTTTGTGCTCTCCCCCCTATCCGAGGACCCCACGATCAAGGAGGGGATCAAGAAACTGCTTGCCAGGGGGCATAATGTCGTTATCGTGTCCCCCTCGGGGGTCGAGTTCGAGAGGAGTGTGATCGAGGGCATGATCACGCCCAGATATCTCCTTAAAAAACTCTCAAGGATCAACCTTATCGAAGATCTAAGGAGCATGGGGGCCAGGGTGCTGGATTGGCCTCCCGAAAAGGACGTTCTATGGGCGGTCCAGGAGGTGCTCTCTTGGGATTGAGGATACGTTTTATTCCCTTTGTCTTCCTTGGAGGATATGCACTATGCATATGGTTGATGTTTCCAAGCTTTTTGGAGGTCTCCGCCGGGATATACAGGGACCTGAGCGTACCCTATATCGGGTGGGCCCTTATGGGAGGCGTGATCGGCTCCGTCTACTACCGATACCGGGAGGGGCTGAGGAAACGGATCAAGAACCCCATTAACAAGCTTGGTCTTGGCCTGGTGCTCTGGCTTGGAGCTTCGATCCTGATATCCGTTGCCCTCGGTGAGGGGGACCTGCAGGACAGGGTCCTGGACAGCGGTCTGATCCGGGCGTGGTTCGTCACGATGTTCGGCATCTTCATGTCCGCTCCCACGTTCCTTGGCTCATATTCTATCCTGGCCAGGTCGAAGGAGGTCTTTTCTCTGGCCATCCTGGGATTGATCATCGTCCCCCTAACATGCATGATATATTTGCAGGCCCAGTCGGTATCGGTCCCGAGGCAGGATCCGCTTCTTTCCCTGATCACCGCACTAACCCTGTTCGGCTTCGTTGAGACATTTCACTGGGTCTATAAATATGACCGGATCGATGTGCAGGTGGGCAACCTCTTCGCAAGGCAGCTGATCTCGACGATCCTGTTCGCGGGAGTGGGGTCTGTGATCGCCTTCATAGCGTTCTCCTGGAGATCGATGATCCCGGACATCGCGGCGGTCTCATTTTACGAGATGGACACCATCTTCGGGACGGCGGCTATAGGATTGGCCCTCTTATCCCCCATCGCCCTGCTTGCGATTGTCAGGTCATTTCGAGAGGGGAAATGACCCGATATTGTTCAGCAAAGCTTTTATCTTGCCTATGGGGTCTGGAAAACGGTGAGCGAAATGGCCGCGGATGAGATCAGGGATGTCCAGCCGATAGATGAATACGAGGATGAACATCACGGAATGAGGATCACCGCCGGCCCCGTGATAGCCGTGGTGGTTGCGGTTATGATCCTCTCGATCGCGGGTTTCTACTATTTCTACGGTGCGGGCGAGGTGGATGATGTCACTGTTATCTTCGGTGAGGAGTACTACGTGGATGACAATATCGAGGGCGTCATGTTCCGGTTATTTGTGACCCCTGTTGGCGTGAGGGAATTCGATGGTTCCGGTACCGTGGATGTTTTCTATGATGGAAAGCTGGAGTACTCCGGTTCGGTGGATATCTCCGACGGCAAGAAGAATGTGAGGCTTTCCTACCGTGATTTCGTCGTTGGGAACGGCGATTATGAGATCAAGTGCACCGTGGGGGGGAAGAGTGGCAGCTTTGAACATTATATCTACCACATACCCGAAATGGTCAACGTGACGCTTGGGGTGGTTGGGGATGGATACGACCAGTTCCTCCAACTGACAATGTCACCGCGCTACTCCTTGACCCTTACAAAGAACATCCAGATAGTTGACGTGAACAAGAACTACAGATATAACTACAAGGTAACCGACGAGATGGGATACGAGGTGTCCGGGAACTACCTGAGCTACGAGATGGACCCTGACAACAAGATAGTTTTCAAGGATCTCGAGATGGATCTGATGGGGAACTACACCGTTGAGGTCTCACTCGAAACCCTACTTATGAAGGAGGGGGCGGAGGGACGGACCGTCACGCGGGACCCGTTCACCACTTACATCAACAGGAAACCGACCATCGAGGTGTCCGCATCCTCCACTTCGGTAAGGCCGGGCACCGAGGTGACCTTCTCGCTAAAGAGCGACGATCTGGACAGCAACGGGGAGGTCCTCTACTATACTCTGGTACTGCCAGATGCGGATGGGGACGAATTCAAAGAGTATGTGACGGTTTATAAAGAGGGGCCCACGACGAGGGTTAAGTACACATTCGACAAGATCGGTGAACATGAGATAAACTTCACCGCCGCTGACAACGGCCCGATGGTCACTACGGGGGGAGACCTCTTGATATATCAGGAGTACAGCCCGATAGTAACGATCATCGTAGAGGTGAAATGGCTGAGTTGATATAGATCGAAACGGTCATGATCACAACCGGGATAACGTTTATATGTGGAATCTCGATGCAGGTATGTTCCAAAGCATTGGGCCAGTGGTCTAGCTGGTTATGACGTCGCCTTGACATGGCGGAGGTCCCCGGTTCAAATCCGGGCTGGCCCACCAGTGTTTTTATACAACTTATTAGTGGAGCTGGTGGGCCAGCCAGGACCGTGAAAATCACCACTTATTCACAAATAAGCTGATTTTCACAAGGTCTGACACCCTAATAGGTCAGCGTCATATTGGTGTCATTCAACCATAGGTTGAACGGGCTGGCCCACTCTTTATTTAAATATGTTTATTTTCGAGTGGTCCAGCCGGATTTGAAAACGCATGACTAATTCCTTTGGAATTAGTCGCGGCTTCCAGAAATGGGATTTCTGGAACCTCCGGGCTGGCCCACCATTTTTTCCTAATTATTTATAAGTTAAAAATTGGTGGGTAGTAATTGTCTATTATCATTCCAGCCCGGACCGTGAAAATCACCACCTATACATTGATAAGCTGATTTTCACAGGGTCTGACACCCCATCGCTCAGCATATATTGGCGTCATTCAACCTTAGGTTGAACGGGCTGGCCCACTCATATTCTTTAACAAGCCATGATCTATCTCATCTGAATAGAAGGGTGGATGTTCGAATAACTCTCGAGGAAGAGGCGATGTTCCTATCCTGTAACATTGATGCCGACCACTAATAAATTGGATCCACATTAGTAATGGGCATCATTATTTTCACCCTGCAAAACGATTAATATCAGATCAATATTACAGTGAGATCAGTGATTGAAGATATTGGAGAAAATCGTTTTCAAGGAGAAGATGATTTCTATATCGAGCATATCCGGGACATCTTGGGTCATAGTGATTTTTCAAGATTGAAAGATATATCCAATCATGGTTCCACAAACCTTTATGAGCATTCGATCAATGTTTCTATTAGATCCATGAGGATCGCCAGGAAGTTGGGGCTAGACTTTAAAGCTGCTTCAAGAAGTGGATTATTACATGATTTTTATCTCTACGATTGGCGCAAAGGAGAGGGACCCGGGTTACATGGTCTTCGACATGGAAGGATCTCCCTATTGGAAAGCCAGAAACGGTTCGAATTGACCCGGAAGGAAAAGAACATCATCCTTCGCCACATGTGGCCCCTTACTCCAATACCCCCTTCATCTCTTGAAGGATTGGTCGTCTCAATTGTGGATAAAATATGTGCGGTGGAGGAGATTATCAAGATCGATCACTCTGAGATATTAGATTCAAGAGATGATCTCTCAACTCGAGGTGAAATTATTACCAAACGGAGATCACATCTTTTTAATAATAGGTTATTTTCAATCAAAGCAAGGATCATAGCATCCAGATTTCAAGCCTTGATCACCGGATGATAATATCATGGATCGATATTCATTCCGCGGGAATAACAATCGGAAAAAAGCCTTGAACAATACAAAACATTCTATCTGGACCTTGCTTGAAAAGAAATTCGGTAAAGAGGGGGGGAAAAGGATTTCCCCGGGAATGATGGAGGTATTGCTGGATTCATTCTACATGATGGAAAAAATTCTTACTGATTATAAATTGAAATCAACTCAACCTGAAATAATTATCAGACCATATCTTGAGAATATAACATTTCGCTTGACAAATTCTTCAAGGACCTGATGAAACCCGATTATAAGGGGATTTATACTCACATATATTAAAATGAGAACATAACGGTTAAATACGTATTAATTGTATGATAATCGAAGGAAGAAGGCCGTTATAAGTCGAACTCGAAGATGGGAAAACCAGGTTGCCCGGGGACATTATCATGGGAAAAAAAGCAAAGAAAGTTCGGTCCGGCGGACATGGATTCGGGACCGCACCGGTATTCCTGATGTCCATCACCGCCATCCTCGGCGCCGTGATGTTCCTTCGGTTCGGATTCACCGTGGGAAGCGTGGGACTTCTTGGCGCCCTCCTCATCGTCCTCATCGGGCACATGATCACCATCCCCGCGGGTATGGC
>JAUVLN010000249.1 GCA_030600725.1 Thermoplasmatota archaeon
ACTCCTTATCGAGGAACACCCTCATAATGGAGGGGGTCGACATATTCAGCAACACCGGTGACGGCATCAGGGCAATCGACACGAAACTGACCGCAAGGTCGCCAGGAGCCAGTACCAGGGGGTCCAGGCTCAATGGAGGGAACGGCATCCACATGACCGGTGGGGCCATCTCTATGAGGAGCTACCGCCTGGCGCAAAACACGAATGACGGACTATACATGGAAGATGTGGAACTCCTGGAGATGGATACGCCGGTGATAACCCGGAACGGCGGCAATGGCCTGCACATCCACTTCACCTCGAATTCTGTCCTGGACGGCGAGGGATACTACGGGCTCTTGAACAATATCAACAGCTATTCAAACAGCTGGAACGGGCTCAAGTTCACCTACGATCCGCTTCACCTGACAAAGAAGGTGAAACTTGAGATATCGAGGATAACCATCCACTCCAACACGGGCGGGGACATTATCTCCGCAGAACAGGTCCATATCGACTGGAAAACAAAGGATATCGACTCCCTCGGGACAGGCGTTTCAGTCGGCGTGGTCAGGGCCAACATGGACATCGATGTCGAGGGTTTCATTACCATCCGGAATATGAACATCAGCCTGATCGGCACCGACAGGAAGATCACGATTAACGAGGGGATGGGTTTGACGCTGACCAACTGTGATATCAGATCCGTAACACCCAATAACGGGTTCTCCATCGATGTTCTGGAAGGGGCGTCTCTCAGGGTGAGCGGGGGTATCTTATCCCCATTGTCAAGCCTCCACGCGAAAAACGCCCTTGAGCTGGTAATGACCGATGCCCTCATCAGATACGGAGAGGCCCCGGTCATAGTGGAGGGCACCGAGATCACACTGGATGGATGCAGATTCGAGGATGTGGACGGTGAGGCCCTCCTGATCAAGGACTCCAAGGGCAACATCACACGAACCAGCTTCAGCACAAACACGATAGGCATAAAGATAGAAGGCCTGAGCGGGGACCTGATGATAGATAACTCCTCCTTTACGGACAACAGCTGGGGCGTCTACCTCTTCGACGGTGGGAGCCACCATCTGAACTTCACCATGTGTGAGTTCAACGACAACAGCCCGTCAGGGGTACGCGTACAGGATGGTGAGGTGAACCTCCTGGACTGCTCTCTGGAGTCTTCCGCACTCTCGGTGGTCGGCACCGAGGGAAAGATCCATGTGAAATATACGCTCACCGTGGAGGTCCTCAACGAGATAGGGGAGAACGAGGAGTTCAGCCTCATGATCGAGAGAGGGAGCGATACCACCAACCACGAGTCCATCCCGGAACAGTTCTCCTCTCCACTGGTAACCTGCGAGATCGACGATGATGGGGCCACTGACTCGAGCCGGGTCGATCTGACAATGACATATGCGGAGGGAACCGAGAAGATGACCATCACGCTCGATTCCAGGAGGCACGTTATATTCAATGGATACCGGTCCCCGGTTCCGACCCAGTCCTCCTTCTCCATATCGGCGTCCGAGGATATTGGTATAGACGCCCCCCTTGGAGCCGTTGACGTTTCGACATGGTTTACCGACCTGGGCGAGGATGAGGGGAAGCTGATATTCAGCATCATGGTCGGAACTCCCGAGATCACGCCCCTTATCTCCGGAAGCCTGGTCTCCCTTGAGCTGAAGGAGAACTGGTGGGGCCAGGGCAACTTCACCCTTACCGCCGAGGATCCGCATGGGATGATCACATCGATACTGGTCGATGTCAATGTAACGAAGATCAACGATGTGCCAGTAGCGTCAAAGGCGAGGATAGATCCTATCAACCCCAGATCGGGAGACCCGATCAGGGCGAAGTGGGAGTGGTCCGATGTGGATGATGATGACTACCAGCCCACCTCAACGTATTTCATCAAATGGTATCTCAACGGCGTATATCAACCTCAGTACGACAATACCCTTGACATTACAGGGGTCAAACACGAACAGATCTGGAATTTTACCATATACCCCGCGGACCAGTTCTCATGGACCACGGGCCTGTTCGGACCTGGCGCCTCATCAGGTTACGTGATAGTGGGCAATTCGGCACCGATGCTGGACGATGTGTTGATCACTACACAGTACCCCAGGACAACGACGGATCTCATGGCCCAGCCGGGCGTGTGGTCCGACATGGAATCCAGCATGGTAATTTTCCACTATCAGTGGGAGATATACAGGAAGATCGATACGGATCACGTATGGATCCCCATCGGAGCCCCCGATTCACCAATCCTCTCCAGCCAGTTCACCAGGAAAGATGACCGGATCAGGGTCGGGGCCTGGGCCTCGGACGGTATCGCAACCAGCAATATCGTCTATTCCGAGGTGAAGATCCGGAACTCGCTGCCGAGGATCGTCTCGGCCGAGCTCACCCCGTCGATCCTCGATGAGACCGTCGACCTCATCAGCGTTTACAATGTGGTCTGGGAGGACGACGACGGCGACGATGTGACCCTCTATTTCAACTGGGAGGTTGGCGGCACCTCAATAGCACTGCCTCTCGAATATTCGGAACTGAGATGGGACATCGGCGGGTGGAATTATCCAAACAACCCAAATGTAACCGTGAGGATAACCCCAAAAGACGGCGAGACCCTCACCGGATACGGGGAAACCTATGTCATCACACTCCACATGACCCCGATGGATACGGACGGGGACGGGAAGATCGATATGTATGACGATGATGACGACGATGATGGGTTCAAGGATATTTGGGAGGAGTACATGGGTTCGGATCCCAAGTCCCCATTCTCGAGGCCGCTGGATACGGACCTGGACGGGATGCCGGATGGTGTGAAATTCAACCCCGAACCCTGGATGGATACCGACGATGATAACGACGGGATACCCGACGACACGGATAGCTCCCCTCTCAACCCGGCCATGCCAGGGGACATGGACGGCGACCATATAGGGGATGACGTGGATCCTGATATCGACGGTGACGGGGTCCCCAACGAGAAGGATTTCGCCCCTTACAACCCGTATGTCACATCGAAGGATGTGGAGGAGGAGAACAAGGTCATCGAGACCATCACCCTCATACTCCTGCTGCTGATCGTCATGGGTATTATCGTTGTCATCTTCCTGTTCTTCACGGGGAAACTTGAACTGCCCGTGAACGCGCCACCGCCTACCGGCGGTGGAGAGGATGAGAGCGTCGAGGCCATCTTCGATGAGGAGGATGAGGAAGAGGAAACCGGGCGGGGCACAAAAAGGCGGTCCCTGCAGGAGTTCGAGGATGAGGACCTGGAGGATATGAAGGTCTGCTCCAACTGTGGGGAGCTCGTCACCGGCGACACCTACTCCTGCCCCAACTGCGATGCGGAGTTCGAGGATATTGAAGATTACGAAGAATGAGTACATTCTTCTACCTTCCAGTTAGTAAACTGGAAGACTACGAAGAATGAGTACATTCTTCTGTGTTGTAGGAAGTTTCCTCCAACATTACGAAGAATAAGTGCATTCTTCTACCCTACAAGCAAAGCTTGGGCGGATTACGAAGAATGAGTACATTCTTCTACCTTCCAGTTAGTAAACTGGAAGACTACGAAGAATGAGTACATTCTTCTGTGTTGTAGGAAGTTTCCTCCA
>JAUVLN010000194.1 GCA_030600725.1 Thermoplasmatota archaeon
TCTATTACGAATCGAAGGTCCGGCAGACCCTGGCAGCGGCCCGAATAGCCAAGGCCAGTGTGAGGCTTGGTTTGAAGATCGCCCCAAAGGACCTTCAGGAAGAGGTCCAGAAAGAGGTTGAGAAGGAGATCGCCAGGATCATCGACGATACGCTCTGATCAGGATAATAGGCGTTTAACCACGCAAACGAAGGAAATATATGTATATCGTCCCGGATGTTGTATCCAGAAAGGAGGTTACCGACCATGAAGGCAGTTGTGCTTGCGGCCGGGGAGGGGAAACGCCTCCGGCCCCTGACGAAGAACATGAGCAAGGGCATGATATCGGTCGCGAACAGACCGATCCTCGGTTACGTCATCGATGCCCTAGCCTCGAACGACATCAGGGATATCGTCGTAGTTGTTGGCCATCAGAAGGAGAAGGTGATGAACTTTCTGGGCGACGGGAAGGCCCAGGGCGTGAATATCAAGTATGTGGAACAGAAATTCCAGCTGGGCACCGCCCATGCCCTGTTCCAGGCAAGGGAGGAGGTCAAGGGAAGGTTTCTCCTCGTTCCCGGAGACAGCCTGCTGGACCCCGAAGCGATAGGCGATCTGCTCTCCATTGGCAAAAAGCAGTGGGGGATGCTCCTTTCGCAGGCATCGACCAATACGAAATACGGGATGGTCACCGTAAAAGGGGACACCTTGATCGATATCAAGGAGAAGCCAAAGCTCACGGATGACCTGGTAAGCAGCGGTGCGCCCTCCATCCTCGCCCTGGCGCTGTGGGATTACAGGGATCCCAACCTGACCGGACTCATCAACACGGGCACCTATCTTCTCGACGACACCATATTCCCCCTCATAGAGTCGAAGGGGGCGGGTGAGAGGACGACGCTAACCTCCTGCCTTGTGAACCGGGCGGCCTCGGTGAAGGTGAGGATAACCGAAAGCTGGCTGGACGCGGTATATCCCTGGGACCTTCTTGCGCTCAACGAATACGCGCTGGGATCGATAGCGAGGTCCACGGACGGAACCATAGAGGAGGGCGTGGTGATAACCGACAGGGTGAGGCTTGGAAAGAACGTCAAGATCAGGGCAAATACCGTGATACAGGGCCCCGTTGTCATCGGGGATAACACCGAGATCGGCCCGGGCGCGTATATCGCACCGAACACCTCCATCGGCCAGAACTGCATCATCAACCCCTTCACGGTGATACGGAATTCCCTCATCATGGACGACGTGACCCTGGGGGCCCACTCATCCGTTACGAACTCGGTCATAGGCCAGGGGGTGGAGATCGGCGAGTTCTTCAGCGTCGAGATCGGTGAATACACGATCAAGCTGGAGAACTTCATCGCAAAGAAGACGCTTGGGGCCATCGTGGGCCCGGACTGCAGGGTCTCACACCATGTCAATCTGGGACAGGGCGTGATCCTGGGTGCTGACTGCAAGGTTGGCGCCATGAGGAACCTCAGGGAGAACCTGCAGAGCGGCTCGAATGCGGTGTAGGAGGGGGAAACATGTGTGGGATCGTCGGATACATCGGGAACCGGGAGGCAACGACCATACTTCTGGAGGCCCTGAAGAAGCTCGAGTACCGTGGGTACGATTCATCGGGCGTGGCGGTGGTAGGCGGTGGATCGGACCTCAGGGTCGTAAGGAGCCTGGGCTACATATCCAACCTGGAGAGTAGGATCAAGCCTACCGGTGCGACGACGGGTATATCCCATACGAGATGGGCCACCCACGGCGTTCCCAGCGAGGAGAACGCTCACCCGCATATGGACGGCAGCTCATCGATCGCAGTGGTCCACAACGGCATCATCGACAATCACCTTGCCCTCAAGCAGGAGCTGTCCGGGAAAGGCCACACCTTCCTCTCCCAGACCGATTCGGAGGTTGTGCCTCATCTTATCCAGGAGGAGTATGAGGATAACGGTGGGGATCTGCTGGAAGCCGTCAGGAGCGCCGTAGGGAAGCTGAAAGGCTCCTATGCGATAGTGGTGGTACACAAGGACCACCCGGATATGGTAGTGTCCGCCAGGATGAGGAGCCCCATGGTACTGGGAAAAGGGGTGAACGAGGGGTTCGTCGCCTCCGACGTCACCGCCCTTCTGAAGTATACCAACCGTTTCCTTTACATGGAGGATGGCGAGATCGCGCTGTTAACGCGCGGCGACATCCACGTTGAGACCCTTGAGGGGGAGACGGTCGATAGGGAGCTGACCTCGGTGGACTGGGCGGAGGAGGACGCGGAGAAGGGCGGCTTCGACCACTTCATGATCAAGGAGATATTCGAGCAGCCGCAATCACTGCATCAGACGCTGACGGGATGGAGGTCGGACGAGGAGGGGCTCTCCCGCGAGCTACTCCGTGCCAGGATGATGAGGGTTATTGCGTGCGGCACATCCTATCATGCGGGCCTTGTGGGCAGGTGCCTGTTCGAGAAGTTCACATCACTGCCCACCCAGGTGGACATGGCGTCCGAGTACCGGTACGCCAACTCCACGCTGGACGATTCGCTTGTGCTTCTCATGACCCAGAGCGGGGAGACGGCGGACACCATCGCCGCCGCAAGGGAGGCCCGCAGGCGCGGCATGAAGACGATCGCAGTAACCAACGTGGTCGGGTCGACGATCACGCGGGAATCCGAGACATCCCTCCACCTGAGGTCGGGACCGGAGATCGGCGTCGCCGCGTCAAAGACGTTCACCTCCCAGGTCATGATGATGTACCTGTTATCATCCCACATGGGTTACCAGATGGGGAGGATATCAAAGGACGAGCACGACGCGATCCAGACCAATCTAAGGTATGTCATCAGGGCCGTGGAGGGGATACTCAACGATGTATCCCGGATCAAGGAGCAGGCCAGATGGCTCAGCAAAGCCCGGGATGCGTTCTATATCGGAAGATACATCAATTTCCCCACGGCGCTGGAGGGCGCCCTCAAGATGAAGGAGATCTCGTACATCCACTGCGAGGGATATCCCGCGGGAGAGCTGAAACACGGCCCTCTCGCCCTACTCACCGAGGAGACCCCGATAATCGCACTTATCTCGGACGACCACACCTACGACAAGATGCTGGGGAACGTGGGCGAGTGCTCCGCCAGATCCAGCCCTGTCCTTGCGATAGCCCCCGAGGGCGATCGGGAGGTGAAGAGGTATACCGATCGGGTCATCACCTACCCCAGGATCGACCCGCTCTTCTCCCCCATACCGATATCGGTCATCCTGCAGCTTCTGGCATACTACGCCGCAAAAGAGAGGGGATGTGAGATAGACAAACCCAGGAATCTGGCAAAATCCGTCACGGTCGAATAGATAAGGAACGGTATCGGGACCCAACATTGAAAAGGCGATATGTATATCACTGCTAAAAGGAGCGAATACAGTGAAGATCGTGAGATGGATCGGTATCATCACCATGGGATTGGCCGCTGCCCTGTTCATGCTCTCGGTTCCACCTGCGGATGGAGATGTAAGGGCTCTGTCGGGAGTTGTCGAGGTGGACACCCCCGATGTCCAGGTGACCATATACGCTTCAAATGAGACGACTGTGGAGATCACGGGTTACGGCATGCTCGAGGAAAAGACCGGGCTGAACTCTCTGGTGCAAACCTCGCTTCGGTTCTCCCTGGATTCCGGAAGCAGATGGCCCGCGACCATAAGCCCAACTTCAACGATCGACGACATAGTGGTGAATGCCTTCTACGACTACAGGGTCACGGTGACGATCCCACCCGGGACCCAGGCAGGTGAGATGGAGACCTTTACCATTATCGGGGTTTTCGAGGATGTCTCCACCACCTTCGAGGCCTCGGCGAGTTTCGTTCTCAGGACGGCCGTTGTTGATGCTGGAAACAACAACGGAGGGGACATCAACAATACAGCTTCATCGCCTGAAAGCCAAGACGGTCCACCCACCATATTGATCGTGTTCATCATCGGACTTCTGGTCCTCCTGGGGGCAGGTGGGTTCTGGGCCTACAGGAACGTCGAGATAGTCAAGGACCCGAATGGAGATCGGAGGATATACCTGAGGGAGAAGGATACGGGCCGCCCGTTACGTAAAGTTCCAAGGGGCGGGGACGAGCCGGACTCGAATAGGTGATCGCCCCGAATAGGGGCGGATCACCAACCCGCACTTACCGGCAGAATGCGAGGGAACCTTCTAGTTACGCCGGAATCTAATGGATCTCGACTGGTCAACCCATTTTATCCATCTTTAACATAGCCACTCTCTGCTGCCGATGCAAAGTCGGCCCTATTTGGATGGGGATTTATTAGTTGGCGATGACAGCATTCTCTAAAAGCTCCAAGGATCTGAAACATCAATCTAAGTTGGGAGGAGGATATGTCAAGGTCCTAGTCGGTGAATGATAACCTGATGTTATAGGATCCACATTCTCCCGTTTTCTTAAAGAGATCCCTCTGAGATTTACTGATCCTGTCCCCCTTGACGAAAAGAACAGTATCTAACCAATTTTTCCAAACATCCTTGAGCATCATATCGAGATTTAGATGGGATGAACGGTATCCTGAGATGATGTTTCGGTAGATGTCGACAACTTCCCATTGACGGAATATACTGGTCTTTATACAGATTCTATATGAAATGGAAAGTTTACCATTACTTAAGTCAAAATCATTATATATCAGAAAATTGCCAGTATGGGCGATTTCATAGGTCATAACCATTATTATAGAGAAATGAGATGATTGGATCAACAAGGAATAAATAAGCTCCC
>JAUVLN010000291.1 GCA_030600725.1 Thermoplasmatota archaeon
CAGCCTGTTCCGGCCGTTCCACCGCAGCAGGTCCCGGCACAGCCGATGGGAGGCGCATTTGACCAGCCTCAACCGGCCGCACCGCCACCTCAGCCTGTTCCGGCCGTTCCACCGCAGCAGGTCCCCGTACAGCAGATGGGAGGCGTATTTGACCAGCCTCAGCCTGTTCCGGCCGTTCCACCGCAGCAGGTTCCACAGACCGCTCCAGCCCCGGAACAACCTGCTGCACCTACGCCTCAGCCTGCGGAGCCCCCACAGGGATAAAAATTCAACATCAGACGGGTTCCGAAAAAGGGTCTCTCCAGGGGTGGAGGGCTCCCATCACGCAGAATATCAGGTTCATCGCCCAGATGCCCATGATTATCAGGTACTCGGCAGCTTCCATCTTCGCGCCCATGGGTGTTTCGATCAGGTTGACCACGATAAGGATGATCGTGGTCTGTATCCCACTCCACACTATGGCCACAGTGAGGGCGATGGGAACCCTCTCTTTCGGCTGTGTGAACCTCGTGCCCATGGCTGTGGAGAGGTAAGGGATCAGGGTCAAAGCAAGGAGCTGGCCGAATGGTATCAGGGCCATCGGCAGGGACAGGAGGGGAATCAGAAGCGATATGATCATGGCCTTCCTGAAAGACGGCTCGATATCCTCCATCATATTCACATCCTCCGGGGTGGGCCAGCAGGTCCGGTTCGCTCTCCGATCGCCATTTACCTAACCCTTTTATACTACACTCCCGATATAGAGCCGAATCGTAAATAGATTTCGGAATCGGGAGGCAATTCACTTGGGTAATATTCGCCGGATGGTACTCGATGTTCTCAAGCCTCATAAACCGGATATAGTGGAATATTCTGAACGTCTTTCGGAGATCAAGAGGATATCAGGTGTCTCGATCTTCCTCAACGAGGTGGATCAGGAGACCGAGAACATCAAGGTTATCATCGAGGGTTATAACCTTCAGTACGACAGGATCAAAACAGTTATCGAGGGGATGTCCGGATCGATACACTCCATCGACGCAGTATCTGCAGGCGAGGAGATAATCGACGAGGTGGACACGCCCCAGGACCGTTGAAGGAGATGGATATGGCTCGTAGAGGAGATGTATCGGCGAACCCTTTCAGGGTGATCTCCGTATCCGTTCTATTCCTCCTGATGATCTCGCTGGCTCTAATGTGCGAGGATGCGTTCACCGGGGAGGAGCACTTCTCCATGGATGCGGACGGCGCCCGTCCCGTGTACGTCAAGATAGAGATGGATACGATCAACAAGGTCCAGGAGGGCAACAAGGTCATCATCCAGTCAGGACCCGGATCCACCGGAAACGCGGTAATGTACGGCAGGATATCGATCTACCGTATTGCGAGGCTTGCCGCTAATACGATCTACATTCGGTTAATCCTCGATATACCCCCGGGGGGCAATATCATAGGATCCGTTACCCCCATGATAGTATCTATCCCGGCGAACACATTGAACAGGTCGGTGCCCATCAGGGTGAACCTGCTACTCGGATCACCGATGCTTAACTACTCCACGGGGATCAGCGATCTGCTCAAGGTGAACATAGTCGGAGTATGGTCCGCCGAGCCGTCGGTGGGAGCCGTGGAGGAGTGGATCGGAGGGGATATCGACCCCTATCCGCTGTATGCGGAGGTACGTCCGTATCACTATCTGCTGATGACCTTCGACCCAACGGTTTTACAGCTCTTTCCCGGGATGTCCGGGGACATATACGTTGTGGTCAGGAACACGGGCAACGGGAACGAGAGGGTGGACCTGTGGATCCCGAACGAGGGGCTCTGGGCCTCCAGGGGATGGGTATTCGCCTTCGATCGAACGACTATCGATATCGGCCCCCAATCCGAGGCGAGGGTCAAGGTGACGGTGACCTCCCCAAGGACATTCTCGGCGCCGTACCACATGGAGCTCGCCGTGTTCACCGTGCATGCCGAATCATATTATTCCCGGGTCAAATACGAACAGGGTCTGCTGGATCAGGTGGTGACCTACGACATGGATTTCATGGTCTCCCTGTACGGGTTCGATTTCCTCTTCATACCCTGGATGTGGGCCATAGTACTTTACCTGGCCATTGCGGTTGTCCTTCTCAACCTGGGGATAAACGTTTTCACCATGAAGCGGAGAAAGCTGCCCAGGGGCAAAGAGCCCGGTTTCATCGCCCTTTATCACCTTGTGAGGTCCGAGGAGAGGAGGCAGAGGCTCAGGGAGGAGAGGGCGATCAAAAAGGAGCGAAAGGGGCGGATCAAGCAGGAGAGGCAGAGGTTGGCACTTGAGTCAAGAGAGCAGAGGGAGAGGGAGAAGAAGGCCATGGCCGGGCCCGACAGGAAGCTGGAGCTCCCGTCACCGGATAGAGGTAAACAGCATCAGAGGTGGGGGAAAAAGCCCGGAGTGGACCTGTCGGATATCGAACTGGACCTGGACGGGCCGGAGATCGAGATCGTCCCGGCCATGAAAGAGAAGAAACCAGGGAGGTCCCCGGGGTTCTTCTCAGGGAAACGGGAGAGGGAGATGGAGGACCTCAGGGAGTCGCTTACCCTGCTGGATGATTGACCCCGATCGTCTAAAATGATTTATCCCCCTTCGAACATATCGTCTCGGGATTAGATGGCACAAAATGAGTTCATAGAGATGCTGGAGAACATATTCAGGGGGAGGGGGTACGAGATCATCACCTCCTCACTGGATAATAGCTACATGCTTCTGTCCAAGGATGGCGAGAGGACAGCGGTCGGTTTCTCCCCAATGGGCGTGTCGATGACGCTTGGGGAGGCGGAGATGTTCCTATCCATGGCCGAGAACGATACGGCCAACGATATGTTGTATATACATCCATTCAAGATGAAGAAGAAAGCGAGGGCCACACTCAAATCGGGTGATGTTGCACTGTGGGACCGGACCGCACTTGCCATCGCAATAGGCGAGGCGAGGATAGTGGAGCTTGAGAGCCCCGAGTCCGAGAAGGGGAAAGAGGCGG
>JAUVLN010000007.1 GCA_030600725.1 Thermoplasmatota archaeon
CGCTCGCCGTCACCGTGGCTTCCACCTGAGGGAGGATCCCCAGTATCGAAGGCATTAAAATTGCGACCGTGAGGAGGGCCCTGAATGTCCTGGACCTTATGGCCAAATGTTTCATCACTTTCGAACATCTCATACCCTTCACCACCGTTTCATGCAGTAGCCAGACATACCCAGGACTGCACGGTAAAAATGCGGTGGCCTATACTTTAACGTTTTCGTACACTTATGTCGAGTTGATGCTTGGAATAGGATGGAATAAAAAAGAGAGAATGAAAACGGGGAAAGGCAGAAAAGGCCTTTCCCCGTTTTTGGAAAGACGAGGAGTTCACTCTTTTTTCTCTTTCTTGGGAGCGACCTTCTTTTTTGGCTTCTCCTCCTCCTTCTTATCTTTCTTGGGAGCCGCCTTCTTCTGTTTGGGCTTCTCCTCCTCCTCCTTCTTCTCATCCTTTGGATTGTCCTGATCGTCATCCTCGGTGTGCATGTGCTCAGGCTCGACGTCTTCAAGATGGTGATCTTCCTCCTCCTTCTTCACGTACTCCTCCACGAGCCTGACGCTCTTGATGCCCATGTGGGCCCTCAGGTCGGATACGAGCTTGAACTTGGCCATCATCCAGTTGGAGTCGAGCTTGACCATATCGGGCAGGACGATCTCCACCTCATCATCCGATATGAACTTGAATGAGAACTCATCGGATCCGCCGTAGGAGGATTCGAATACCGCCCTGATCTTATCATCCCTCTCCTTGATCAGTTCCTTGACGGCATATTTGTAAACAACCGTCCTGCCGGCGTATCTCTTGTTGAAGTCAACCCTCACCCTTCCGGCGAAGATGCGTGAGATGATGCCGATCCTGTTGTTGATCCTGATGTCCATGCCTTCCTGGGGGTACCGGTCTCCCTTCCTGAACTCGGGAAGGGATATGATCTTGTTCATGGGCATGACCTCCACCAGCTTGGGGTCCCTGGGGCCGAAAGCGTCCTCGGGGGGCACCTCGATCTCCCTATCCTCTCCGATCTTGGCATTGAGGAGGTCGTTATCAAGGCCCTTGACAACATGCCCGACGCCGATGATGATCGGTATCGGTTTGTACTGGGCGCCTTCGGAATGGACCTCGTGCTCCTTCGCTACTTCTTCGTGGGTGGTATCGATAAGCTGGTCGGTCTCCTTGACGTATACGTCGAAGTCAAGCCTTATGAAGTCTCCATCTTTCAAAGAGCATCACCTGATTCGCCCACAAGACGGGCGTAGGGCGCTCATAAAGGAGGTTACATTTATACTTTTTTAATTTAAGAGCTAAACATGGTACAAACCTAAATTAAAAAATATAAATCGGGCGAATCTGCGATTCGCCAACGATTTTCCTGCTTAAGAGATGAACAATATGTCAGCATAACAGGAAATTTCAGCTAAGATATAAGCAATGTCCAATCTTAAATTAAAGAATTTAATTCTCAACAATATCGAAGAAGGGTTTTTTCCGATGATGATCAGCGGAGGGCGATATCCAGGCTTCTGCTCCCGGCCGATCCCCCGTCTATCGTCAAGGTGAGGATCATGCCGTCCGGGCCAACATTCCCTTCCGGCCATATCTCAAGCGTGAACCCCTCCTCCTGATAGCTCTCAGCATCCGACCATGAGATGTTGCCGAGGACGATCTGCACCTCCTCCCCCTCCTCCGACGTTATCCTCGAGATCCCACCCTCCTCCAATGACCAGTTGGCAGGGCTCTCCGGGATCAGGAGCAGGTCCCATCCGCTCCCGGATCCGGTGGTGCTCAGGGAGATCTCCGTCTCGATAGGCTCGGGGGAGAACATGTGGAAGTCGCCGTTTATCCGATAGGCGTTATCGCCGGATAGGCGTCTCTTTTCCATATATGCGCCGATCCGTCCCCTCTCGAGTGAAATCTCCAGTGTCTCGACCCTGTCCGCGTAGGAGAAATGCATCCAGAAGGAGGTGTTGGTATCCAGGGATATATTTGATGATGAGGCCAGGTGGAATGTCCACTCCTGGACCCCGTTTCCCGCGAGCTCCCTCTCCGCAGGCGACTCCGAGAATACGTACCAACCGTCAAGATCATAGAAGAGCTGAGATCGGTTTACCACGTCCTCGAACCGTTCCGGGTCCAGGCCGTGATCGGTGTAGAGATGTTCGGGAACGATCAGATCACCGCCGTACACGATGGTCATCGATATCGTTTCCGGGGATGACACCTCGTTCTCAACGATGACGTCCATCCTCGCAGGTGCGAGATGGGATACGGTGATGTTGCCCCCCGGCCCATATACCTGCACGTCCGGAGCCTGGGCCTCGAAGATCTCGATGGGTATCGGATGAAAACAGACCATCATCATCAGGATCGCGAACGCTCCTGCCGTGTACTGCCTTGCCGATAGAGGAGAGATATCATCCAGCGGAGGGGGATGCCTTGTGCCCATGAGCATTATGAGGAGCGCGAATATCAGGTAGGATTTGAACTCGGTGACGAAACCCAGTATGACCAGAAGCAGAACCGCGCCGTATGAGATGTATCTGGCCTTGTCTCCCAGGATGCCTCGTGTGATATGACCGCCGTCCAGCTGGCCTATCGGGAGCAGGTTCAGGGCTGTGACCAGAAAACCTATCCATCCGGCGATGACCGTGGGAAATACCGCGGTATTCTCATTGATCGGGATGATAGAGGTGAAGAACATCAGTATGATCGGATAGTTGAATACCATGTAGCTGGCACCATCCACCAGTTCCGAGGGGGCAGGATAGGCGTTTGTCAGCAGGAGGCCGACTATGGTCACGGGAATGGCGATGAGGAAACCCGCTATGGGTCCGGCCACACCGATGTCCACAAGGGCCTTTCTGTTGGACATGTTCTCCCTCATCGAGATGAGTGCGCCGAAGGTCCCGAAGGGGGATATTATCGGTGGTATCGGGATAAAATATGGGAGGGACGCGTCCACCTTGTAGTACCTTGATGTGAAGTAGTGGCCAAGCTCATGCGTGCCGAGGATCAGAAGGAGGGGGAACGCGAAGGTGACAAAACCCATGATCAGATCGGTGGGGCTTGAAAGAACGGTGAAGAGGTTCATTGCATCCGGTGACCCTGTCCTGTTCGCCCATATCAATGCCCCCGCCCATACGGTCGTGAAAAGGGTCAGCAGGAACATCACTATGTTGGTGGTTATCTTCCTCTTCTTTCTTGGAGGGAAGGGGTAGATGATAATGATCCAATCGCCGCCCGCCCTTGTCACCCTTGGATACATCTCCATCTTCTTCAGGTCCAGCCGGAGGGAATCGAAGGGCCTCTCGTTCGCCTCGGGATCCAGTACAACGGTAACGTAAACGCCGGCCTCATCGAATCTGACCGACCTGACGACATAATGAGCCCGGACCATCCCAGCGATCCTGTCGGCCTCCTCGGCCTGTTTGCCTCTATCCTGTTTTGGCCTCTCCCCGGGAGGTCCGAAGATCAAACCGAAAGGGGTCTTGAATCTGGGCCCTCCGAAGACCTTTCCTCCTTCCTTGTCCCCGCTCATCTGTCCCTCATTCCTCCTTGATGTCCTCAAGCAGTTTCCTCATTTTCAGATATGACTCCGCCAGGGATTTTTTTGTGGTATGGGGCCAAACCGAAAACGGCTCCATGTCGTTGGAGCTCCCCAGTATCCTCTCATGGATCGATGGGGTCCTGTAGATGATGTGCCATTTATCGCATCTATCGTGATTTTTCCTGAAGAAACCGTTCAATATCTCACCCGCCTGCTTGATGACCTTTCTGAAATCCTCGGCATTCCATGCAAGTCCCCTTCGCCTGACCAGGAAGCTGGCCGCCCCCGAGGCCTCGTACATGGGCATGGTCTCGTACCACTCCTGGGGCACCACACCCAGAAGCGGTGAGATGGAGAACAGGGCCACCTCATCCTCCAGCTCCAGTTTCTTGAGCGATGCGTAGAGGTTTCTGTAGATCAGGGCATCGGTCCCCTTCGTCCAGGGTATCCTGTCGGATGCCGGAAAGAGAAGGCCGATACGCCTCTTCGGGCACTCGTATTCCTCCAGGAGCTTTCTGTGAAACCCCGTGACCGTTGTGTTGTCCCTCATCCCGTCCAGTATCTCCCCGGGGGTGAGGAAGACAAGGTTCGGGTCCACCGCGGGCACCTTCTCCCTTATCCCGTCTATGATCCTCTTTCTCTTAAGTCTCTCGTTCTTCCTCTTCACCTCGTCGAAGGTGTCTTCCCAGGCCTCTGCCATGGGCCACCCTAGGATTAGGCCCTACATCTATTTTAGGGTTGAATGGGCCTTTAAGGAGGTGGGTTTCGGGATACCAAGGTCGAAGGCTGGGTAGTAAATGATTATATATCAATTAGCTCAATGGGATATTGGTTTCAATGACTGACCACAGGAAAACGGTTATCGATATCAGGTCCCAGGACATCAAGATACCGGACCTGGAGCGGTTCAGGAAAGTGGTCAGTTCGAACCGTCCCGAGAACGGGACAAGGTCACAGGAGCTGATCATGTTCTCGGTGAGATCCAAGCCGTACACGTACCAGGGCCTGGAGGAGCTCAAGAAGGAGCTTGACACCATTCCCGAGGGCGTGATCTATCTTTATTACACCCTCTCGTTCGGCCCGGATATCAGGATATCCCTCTACCTGGATCCGGATCAACCGGCCAGGGTGGTCATCGAGGGAGATGAGGGCTGGGTGGACAATATGGAGAACGTCATGAAGACGCAGTTCGGCAAGGGGGGGAGCAGATACCTCATCCACTCCAAAGGGGGCTTCATAATCCTCTACGGCTCCGTCCTTGGGATCGCCCTGTTTGCCCTGACGATCACATCGTTCGTTAAAGGGGGGAGCAACCCCATCCTCACCGCATTCATCATCGTCGTGGCCGGTTTCATGGGCATCTACATCTCGATGATAAGGGTGAAGGACCTTCACCCCGCAAATACCGTCTCCTTCGGAAAGAGGAGGCCATGGTGGCTTGAATCCCTTCTGAACCTCATAGTGGTGATACTCGCCATAGTCTGCGCGATACTTGTAGCCGAACTCGTGGGACTGGCCATATGACCCTAAAGTATCGATGTTATTATCTTCTCCAGATCCTCGTCCGTGAAGGCGACGGACATATTGGCCTTGTTCGCCTCCAGGTCCGTGCCCAGGATCCTTCCGGGACCGGATGAGAACCCCACCTCCTTCAGCGTGGTGGGTGCGGATAGGTCCCTCATGAAAGAGGAGAGGTCACCGGAAAAGGAATCCACGGTTGAACCAAAGCTCGATGCGAGCCCTTCAAGGCCTTCCGCGCCCCTCTCGGCCAATCTGTCGAATGTGGGTCCAAGGCTCATGCTGCACGCCAATCCATGGGTGAGCCCCGTGTCGTAGGTGACGGGATAGGATATGCCGTGGCACACCGTCGTACCGGCGTTTGAAAAGGAGAGTCCGGCGAATATCGAGGCGAGGCTGACGCCCTCCCTGCTCGTTCTGGATCCTCCGTCCTTGAAAGCGGTTGGGAGGTGTTTCCTGATGAGGGATACGGCCTTCAGGGCGAGAGGCCTGGTGATCGGCGTCGACCTGGCGCTCCAGTAGCTCTCGACCGCATGGGATAGTATGTCCAGGCCGGTAGCTGCCGTCTGGTAGGGCGGAAGCATCGACGTCAGGGCCGGGTCGATGACCGCCAGGGAGGGGTAGATCTCGGGTGTCCTCAGCCCCACCTTGTTTCTCTTTTCGGGGACCGAGATGACGGAGAACGGAGTGATCTCGGAGGAGGTGCCCGGCGTCGTGGGGACGGCTATTACCGGGTAACCGCTGCCCGGAACGACCTTGCCCCCTATGAGGTAATCCACGGCGGATCCCCCATGGGCCGCTGCGACGGCCATTATCTTGGCGGCGTCCAGGACCGACCCCCCTCCCACGGCGAGAACGTAATCGGCGCTGGACTTTCTTAACGACTCTGCGCCTCTGTCGACGGTCGCGGTCGATGGGTTTGGCTCGACCCCCTTGAAAACGATGAGGTCTCCCTTTACCTTCTCCCCGATGGTCTCGGCCAGCTTCAACCTCTCCGCCGATCGCCTGCCGACGACGAGGAAGCAGTCGCCATCAGGGAGTTGATCTTCTATCCTATCAAACGTCCCCCATCCGTGGACGATGGGGGTTGTGGACCTGAATATCGGCTGCATTATCATGAACTCCAGTATGTTTTGAGGTGGAACGGCCTGACGCTTATTAAGGGTTCCAGGGCCGGGATATCCCACGATTACGACAAGATTATATAATCCGTATCCGTAACGAGGTTGGGATAAAGTGAACGGAAGAGAATGGCTGGCAATGATTGGCGTCTCCCTGATCATGGGGACATTCCTTGGAGTGATCTGGGGAGGCAAAGCGGGAGTGGTCGGGGCCACGATCCTTATCTTCTCGTTATTATTGGCGAGTTACAGCTGGTTCAAGAGGAGGAAGGCCAGGGAGGAGGCGGTGCCGGAGGAGCTGGTGGAGGAGGCCAAGGAGCTGGATAACAAGGCGACCGCGGAGACGGTGAGTTCCGGACTCGACGCATTCCAGGATGTGAACCCGATCGTTGCGGATGATACGGTGATCGCGTTCTCAAAGGAGCTGGGCATCTCACTGGAAAAGGCCCAGAACCTCTACGAGGCCGGTTACACGAGGTGGGGGGACTTCTCCGAGGCGATCCCGCAGGACCTCATTATGGTGGAGGGGATCAATCCCACCATCGCCAGACACATTATCACGACGGTCAGGGCGAAAGGTCTAAGGTAACCTTTTTAAGGGAAAGGTTTATAACCTCATCTCCTCGGATGATGTATCATAGTTATATGGAGTGGTCCCAATGAGAAGCACCCTTGTCATCTCACTTGTAATGCTCGGAGCCCTTCTGTTATCGGGCCTGGGCGCTTTCGACGCGACCGGGTCGGAGAGGCCCGATCCGACCCCGTTCGGATTCACCGATGATCTCTGGTATCAGGATACGGGCAGGATAACCCAGATAGACCGGACGGTGGAGAGGGCCGTTGAGGAGCTGGGCATCCAAGAGAAGCTCGAACTGGTCATACAGTTCTATCCTCCCCTGACCTCGGCGGATATAGAGGCTGCGGAGAGATCAGGTATGGAGGTCATCAACAGGATGACCGCGCTCCCAGCGATATTCGCAAGGGGTGATATAATGGCGGTGGAGGAGCTCGCCAGGTACGAAGGGACCGTCTGGATAGAGCACAACGTCCGGATGGAATTCGAAATGGAGATGACCACCACCACCATCAACGCATCCAAGGTCTGGGATTCCCCCATACTCGATGCATACGGAAAGGAGTACCCGTCCATCACCGGTGAGGGCGTGACGGCGGTGGTGCTCGATTCCGGCGTCGATGCAGGGCACCCCGACCTCGATTACGGGGAAAAGACGGTCAAGAATTACAAATCGGACTCCGATTTCGCATGGAGGGAGGTGGAGAACAGCGACACCTCCTCGGGACACGGCACACACTGCGCGGGAACGGTTGCCGGGAACGGCGACGCTTCCGGCGGGGCAAGGGCCGGTGTGGCCGTAGGTGCAAAGCTCATCGGGCTTTCAACGGGCGAGGCGATATCAATATTCAACGGCCTGGGAGGACTGCAGTGGGTATACGAACATTCCAGGCCGGGTCACACATACGAATGGGACGACCCGATAAGGGTGGTGTCCAACTCCTGGGGACCGGGTCCCGGTGATTACGATCCGGATGACGCGCTCACCAAGGTGTGCCAGAGGATCACCTTCGAGAACAACGTGATAGTCGTCTTTGCGGCGTCCAACTCCGGCGGGGAGGGGGACGTGATCCAGACCAATCCTTATGGAAACGTTCCCTCCAACATCGCGGTGGCCGCGATAGAGAGGGATGGGTCCGGCGTGGCATCCTTCTCGTCCAGGGGGCAGGAAGGGATCATCACCACATATCCGGATGTTGGCGCACCCGGTGTGGGCATCTGGTCTACCGCCGCAAGGAGGACATTTATCTCAATGATGACCAAGCAGGGGGCTGACCTTGAAGCGATCGATCCCTAC
This sequence comes from Thermoplasmatota archaeon, assembly GCA_030600725.1. Classification (GTDB taxonomy): domain Archaea; phylum Thermoplasmatota; class Penumbrarchaeia; order Penumbrarchaeales; family Penumbrarchaeaceae; genus JAGLEG01. The sequence goes on from JAUVLN010000007.1 coordinate 8,048, forward strand.
TATTTTGCAATCTCGGGGACATCCATGGCCACACCACACATAGCCGGAGTGGTCTGCCTGCTATGGCAAGCCTACGATGGGCTCAAGATGTCCGATGTTTACGAGGATGCGGAGCAGGAGAAACTGGATAACTGGGAGGGCCAGGGCTGGATGAACGATTCAAGGAACCTCGTCCACGAGATCGAACTCATCCTGGAGGCGTCGGCCACCAGGATCCAACCATCCGATGAAGGATCTCCACTATCCGAGAATTACGTGCCGCAGATCAACGAGACAGGATGGAACGGTGAGCCCTATGACTTCGCCCAGGGATACGGCCTCGTCGAGGTGGATCGGGCGGTCGGTATCACCCTTGCCCTCAAGGAGCTCCGGACCAGGGATTTCAACAGGGACGGCATACTGGAATATCCGGATGCGACCGTTCGGATGGCCGTCGAGAAGTACGAGAGCTCCATGATACTGCAGGAGAAGACCGTGGAGACCGACAGGTTCTACTCCGCCTGGAACGGTGAGTGGAGCAGGTTCGCAAACCAGACCGGATCGCTTATTCCGACGAACCACGACACCTCCAAGATAGTCTATATCCCAGAAGGCGCCCAGGAGATGGAGGTCACCCTGACCTACGATCCCTGGCAGACCGACGAGAACGCCATCGCCTCGCTCTACGTTGTCATGGATACCAATGGGGACGGGAGCATTGACTGGAGGCAGAGCGGACCGGCCATCACGGATGCGAGGTTGGACACGATCTCCCTATCCGGAATGCCCACGGGCCAGAACTGGGTTGTTAACGTCGAGGGGAGCGGGATCTCCTGGCAGCTGGGGGACCGCTTCAGGGAGAGCCAGTTCAGGGAGGTGCGCTCCGAGTTCACGATCTCGTTGAACCTGACCTTCCCGGCGGGTGATTTCTCGATACCGGTCCAGGACCCGCATGCGCAGGCTGCCACCTGGCAGCCGCTCCCACCGATCGCGTCGGGTACAACCGTGAATATCACAAGATACGCCTACGACCTGGGAGGGATCACTCCCTTCGAGGAGGAGGGCAGTGGGGCCGAAGAAGAAGGAGGAACGAATTGGTTCCTGGTTCTTCTCCTTCTTGCCGTTGTTGGCGTGGGCGCCTTCTTCGGAGGCAGATATTATAACAGGAAGAAGGAGCAGCAGGTCGTGACCGGTGTGAAAGTGGATGGAGAAAAACCTTAAATCCCACTTCCATATAGGGACGCCTTAACCAATTGGGCCAGTAGCTTAGCTAGGTGGAGCATCCGGCTGATAACCGGAAGGCCCCCGGTTCGAATCCGGGTTGGCCCATTCTCATTTTTCAATCGTTTATTTTCGAATGGTCCAACTCCGGATTCGAAAACCTTTGACTAATTCCTTCGGAATGAGTCAGGGCTTTCAAAAACAGAGTTTTTGAAACCTCCGGGTTGGCCTTTTTGATTATACTGTTTGTATTGCTTAAACCCGGGCCGTGAAAATCGCCAATTAAACATATATCAACTGATTTTCACAGGGTCTGACACCCTGATGTGATAGCGATCAATGGTGTCAGTCTTCCCGCGGAAGACCGGGTTGGCCCACCATTTTTTCTTATTCATTCGATCATTTGGGTTATTTTCATTGACGAAAAATAATGTTATTGCCTACGGTTTTAAATATAGTGCATACTTCAAAGTGTGCACTTCTTAATACGTTGATCTCGATTTCACACATTCAAACCATATTATTTTATATACTATGTATGTTTTATTGTTAATAAATGGATAAAACCATATTATTGGAACTGAGATCGGTATTACTTGAACGAGTGGACCTCTCCAACATTCCCGAAGAGGTGTGGAAGAGATCCTCCGCCTTGAACACCTGGGGCACCAATGCGATCGAGGGATCGACGATAACATGGAACGATGCAAAGAAGATCCTTCTCGAGGAGAGAAGTATAAAAGGCCGACCAATAAGGGATGTTCTTGAAACCGTTCAGCATGAGAGGACCTTCAGGGGGATGGTAGAAAGGATGAAACATCCCATTAACCTGATCACCATCCTGGAGTTACACGAAGGGGTTTTCAGAGGAGTGCTTCCCGATGCAGGTATGTGGAGGCGCGTCAATGTAAGGGTCGAAGGTGCAAATTTCACACCTCCAAGAATGGAAAAGGTCATCCCGATGATGGACGATCTGATCAGCGAGTATCACGTCAAGGATACAATGGGAGATGATGTGTTCCGTGTGGCCTCATGGTTCCATTATAATTTCGAGACAATACATCCATTCCGGGATGGGAACGGAAGGGTTGGAAGGCTGTTATTGAACCTTCATCTGCTGAAACATAACTGGCCTCCGATCCATATACTGCCCAATGATAGGGATGATTATCTGGATGCCTTGACAAACGCCGGTGATGATGATCTTGATCCGTTGACATCAATGATCGAACGCTTGATGGGATCCAGCCTCCTGGACCTACTGGATGGGACCGGCACTGCTGAGGATGAATTGATGGACCTGAAGAGGGCCTCCTCTTTGGTACCATATGATCCAAATTATCTTGGTTTGAGATGCAAACAGGGGGAGCTCCCGGGAGTTCTATCGGGGCATCGCTGGATGACCAGTGAGAGGGCATTGAAGGTATATATGGATCATAAAGGAAGAAAATGATGCATACATGCACACTTCTCATCAAGTTACGTAAATGATTTTATCATATTGAACATATGATGTCCACATATAATGGGGGACCCCGTATGGATACCGTATTGATCATAATATTTCTGATAGTCTTCATGACAGTCCTGATATTTCTCAGCGGATGGTTCTCGGGGACGGAGACGGCACTGACAAACATCAGCTCCGCCACCGTTGCTCGGATGAGGAAGGAGGGGGACAGGAACGCAGAGTACGTGATAAAATTGAAACGGAGGATGGACCGGACCCTCATCACCATCCTCATCGGGAACAACATCGTCAACATCGTCCTCTCATCCGTCGCCGCCCTTATCGCGAACGAGCTATTTGCGGAGATCGGCGTATCGATTATGATCGGAGTGGTCACCTTCCTCGTCATCCTGTTCGGCGAGATAACCCCAAAGAACAGCGCGATATTCGACTCGAGGAAGAAGGCGAACAGAAACGCGAGGGCCATCTATTACCTCTCGGTTGTTATCTCACCCCTGATATCGATGTTCATTACCATCTCGCGAGGGCTTATAAAGATGGTAAGAGGGCCTACAAAAGAGAGAAGGCTATTTGCCTCGGACGATTCGATCAAGGAGCTGGCATCCCTCTCCGAGGAGGAGGGCGTGATCAAGCCTATCGAAAAGGAGATCATATACAAGGTGTTCCTCTTCGGGGACAGGAAGATATCCGATGTGATGGTCCTGATGGATGAGGTATATACCCTCGAAAAGGACCTTTCGACATACGAGGCAAGGGGCAAGGTGTTCGATTCCGGATACACCAGGATCCCGGTCCTGAATGAGGAGGGAAAGGTGAAAGGGGTTCTCTACAGCAAGGACCTGCTGGTTGCCAAGAAGGGAACGATCGATAAGATCCTGAGGCTCCCTTTCATCGTGTCAAAGGATGCCGAGGTCACGGAGATATTCGATCGGATGAAAAGAAAGCGCATCCATATCGCGATAGTGAAGAACAGCTCGGGCGCCCATGTTGGCATTGTCACCCTGGAGGACCTTCTGGAGGAGCTGGTGGGAGAGATCCACGATGAATATTTTCAAAACAAGTTAGGGGGCAGGAGTTCAAAAAGCGGAGCGGTCCCTATTGGTTCAATGATATGATCAACGTCTACATCCTGATAGAAGATAAAGATGTGGCCCCGGCCGATGACGAAATTATATCACATATGATGGCGCTTACATATTCTATTGAGATGTTTATATCTCAGAGGAGGAAGGAAAATGGTACTATTGCTAAACCGGGAAGATGTGATATCCGTTCTGGACATGACCGACTGCATTGATGTGCTTGAAAAGGCTTTTGCCGAGATGGCGAACGGTACGGCCGTTCTCCCGCTCCGGATCAATATCAAACCTCCAGGGGGGCTCTCGCTCTACATGCCCGCATATCTTCAGGAGATGAACGCCCTGGCATGCAAGGTCGTCACCGTGTACAAGGACAACCCCAAGAACCACAACATGCCCACCACCATCGGGAAGGTCCTCCTGCAGGATCCTACGACGGGGGAGGTCATCTGTATCATGGACGGGGGATACCTGACCGCCGTGAGGACAGGCGCGGTCAGCGGACTGGCCACGAAGTTCCTGGCAAGGGAGGACAAAGAGCAGGTGGCTGCCATCTTCGGGGCGGGGGTCCAGGCAAAGATGCAGCTGTGGGCAATGTGCGAGGTCAGGGACGTATCAAGGGCGCTTGTCCATGACAGGTTCCCGGAGGCGGCCGAGAAGTTCGCGAAGGAGATGTCGGAGAAACTTGACATCCCCGTGGAGGTCTGCGACGATATGGACCAGCTTCTAAACGCCGACCTCATCTGCACCGCAACATCGTCGCCAACGCCTATCTTCGACGGATCGAAGGTAAAGGCCGGAGCGCACATAAACGGCATCGGCAGCCATTCCCCAGGGGCAAGGGAGCTGGACACCCGGATCATAGAAAGATCACTGCTGATAGCCGATTCAAAGGAAGCGTGCCTCAATGAGGCTGGAGATATCATGATGCCCATAGACGAGGGCGCGATCACACCCGACCACATCCATGCCGAGCTGGGTGAGATCGTGGTAGGTTCCAGGGAGGGGAGGGCCTCTCCCCGGCAGATAACGCTGTTCAAGTCCAACGGGCTTGCCATACAGGATACGGCCACGGCCAAGCTCGTATACGATATGGCCAGGGAAGAGGGCATTGGAAAGGAGGTCGACATCTGATGGTGCAAAACATATAACATTACCGAAAACCTTCGGCCGAAACGGTGATAATATGGTTACACAGGTTAAGGCAAGTCACATTCTGGTGAGGACCGAGAGCGAGGCTCTCACGCTGCAAAAGAAGATCAAGAACGGAAAGAGCTTCGAGAACCTGGCGAAAAAGCACTCACAGTGCCCATCTGGTAAAAAGGGCGGGGACCTGGGATACTTCCGCAAGGGCCAGATGGTCCCCGAGTTCGACGCGGCCGTTTTCAACATGGAGGTCGGCGCCGTCTCGGCCCCCATCAAGACCCAGTTCGGCTACCATCTTATCAAGCTCACGGACCGTAGATGATCCTTCTCGAGGCCAGGTGGATAAGATGTCCGACCCTCCCCCGACCTGGCGCGCAGCCGTATGCTACGATTCCCCATCGATATCCAGAAAGACGAGGGAGGCCCTGGACAGGCTGGGTTGGACCTACGATCGGGACCGGAGCCGGAGGCATTTCAGCAAGATGATGGTGGTAATAGCCATCCCCCAGGCCTCATATGTCTTCCAGTTCCTGGTCCGTGACCCCGTGAAGTTCGTGATAAACGTGTACGATGAAAAGCCAACTCACTCGGGTGTTGTTCACTACATCGAGGTCAAGGGGATCGATAGAGGGAACGCCAGATACGTCAGAAGATTTCTGCAGGTGTTCGCGGATTCACTGCCCAGAAAACCCTACCGCTTCTTCTGGGTTGAACGTTTGAAGCTGGGATTCCTACGGGTCGAACACATCAAGGCGAAGAGGGAGTGGTCAAGGTGGGGCGTCTGATCACTACTCAAAGGATGATGACCCTGGTTTGAATCCAAGTTTCGGAAACGGCCTGGTTCCCGCCGTACCTATATTGTCCAGGTGGCCTGCTATCCTCCTTAGCTGGGATGAGGCAACGGCGGCCGCCAAAGCCTGGTTCTTGCCGATATGATCCTGAAGGATGTTATCACGGAGCTCCCGGTGCTCCGCCTTGAGGTTCTCCTCGAAAGAGGTGATCTTTGGTGTTTTGGAGTTGTAGCTCTCCTCGATATTCCCGTAGGCCTCCGGGAACATCTTCAGAATGTCCTCCGCCATCTTTTCGAGGTTTTTCCTGATCTCGGGATCGAAATCATCCCTGAAATGGAAGTTCTTCCTCAACCAGCACATGCTCTTCGTGTAATCCCCGATACGCTCGTAGTCGATGATGAGGGAGATGAGCACCAATCCGGCATGGAGGTTGGGAGTTGAGGATAGGGAGAAGTGCTCCAGGACGTTCTTTCTGATCATCTGTACCATGTAGTTGATCTCCTTGTCCATCTTGATAAGGTCCTCCTCGGGCACCTCTCCGGATATGGCGCAGTCGGAGGCCATCTTGAACATCTTGTAGGTCTGCTCGTGAAGGTCATCCATTATCTCGTAGGAGACATCCAGCATATCCTTCTTCTTGATGGCGTCGTACAGGTTCTTGAACATCTTTTCACCTCATATTTGGAATATCAATCTATCTATAAGTATTATGAGGCCGGGGATCCCGAAGAATACGACAAGCACGAACAGTATCGCCAACTTCCTGTTGTTGGACATGTATCGAGATAGCCTCTGGGCCAGATATATCGGCACCTTCTTGAAAGGATAGAGCAGCACTATCCCCGTGATGTTGAAATAGAGATGTACAAAGGCTATCGCCAGGCCGAGCCTGGTCCCCTCCACCAACTCCGCTGACATCCCCGGCTCAATTTTAAGCAAGGCAAGTGCCGCCAGGATCGCGGTCACCGTCGTGCCGATATTCGCTCCGAGCGTATAGGGGAATATCTGCCTGATCGTGAGGATCCCTCCGCCAACAAGCGGCACCACCAATGAAGTAGTGACCGAGGAGCTCTGTACGAAGGATGTAAGCGCAGCTCCCGAGGCGAAGGATGTGGCATCGTTTCGAAAGAGTACGTTGTCCAGTATCAGCTGCACCTTGCCGTCGATCGTCTTCCTTGCGGATCTGGTGATAAGGGTCAGTGCGATGAACAGGATGACAACGCCGACGATAAGCATCATCAATTCGGGATGGAGATCGAATCCGATGATGCTCTTCTTCATGGGGTCCAGTACGGGGTCGAGTATCCTATGGATGAGATCGAATTCCGCCCCCTTGCCTCCCACCAGGGCCGTTGCGGTCACCTCACCCAGCCTTTCCAGAAACCCTTTTCCCGTGAATATCCGCACCAGCCATTCAAGTGGGAAGATAAGCGAGGCCGCGATTATATTGAAGAGGTCATGGACCAGTGCTCCGGCGAAGGCCCTCCTGAATGCCCCTCTGTGCCTTATATGGCCGAGGGAAACGATCACATTTGTCACGGAGGTCCCTATGTTTGCTCCGATGATCATAGGGATCGCATTTGGATAGAATGAAGGATTCGCAACGACCAATGCGACCACTGTTGATGTCGTCGCGGATGAGCTCTGGATCACCGCCGTTGCGAAAACCCCGATGCAGAGGGCAACGAATGGATTGGATGTGGTTTCTATGAGCGATCGAGAGAAGTCCCCCCCCATCAGCTTGAACCCACCTCCCATCAGTTTTATGCCTATGATGAAGAAATAGATGGACATGAGGAATATGAGGACGTTGAAGGCCCGATTGTCCATAATATGGGATACTGTGGACCTCTGCCTGCTCATCCATGAGGGCCTCTCGGAATCGTCAAGTCGTGCCCTCGGGCGGCCCATCCCGCGGGAGTTCCTTTTGCTCACATCTTAGTAAGTACCATTATGGATATAACTATAATCAGCATATACTATATAGAATATATATTTTCGACCTTGACAGGATAAGCGGGATCACATATTGAGCTCATCCATATCGGGCATCTGAAGCTGTTTCATCAGCTTCTTTCTCATCCTCCTGTTGGAGGACAAACCCTTGACGGCCTTCTGCGACATGTTGTAATATTTCAGGAGGGACCTGACCTCTTTGTGGTCCACTCCCGCACCCCTTGATATCCTCTTGATCCTGGAGGATTTTATCTCCTTGGGGTGTCGTAGCTCGTAATCGGTCATGGAGCTCATGATCACCTTGAACTGCTTGAGCCTCTTCTGGGTCTCCTTCGGGTCCTGCTTTTCCATCATCGAACCCTTCATCCCCCCGAATCCCTGGGGTAGAAGTCCCATCAGCTTGTCGAGAGGCCCCATCTTGGCGAGCATCTCCATCTGCTCCCGAAGCTCGATGAGCGTGAACTTGCCCGACATCATCTTCCTGGCTACCTGCTCGGCGTCCCCCCCGTCCATGGACTCCTGTGCCTTCTCCAGGAGGGTCTGAAGGTCGCCCATTCCAAGGAGCCTGGAGATGAACCTGGGCGGCTCGAACTTCTCCAGATCGTCCATGTGCTCTCCGACGCCGATGAAGGTGATGGGCGCCTTTGTAACAGAAACCGCGGATATCGCGCCCCCGCCCTTTGCGGTCCCGTCCAGCTTCGTCAATACCACACCGGTGATCCCGACCGCGTCGTGGAACGCCTGGGACTGGGGCCCTGCCTGCTGACCAACGGCGGCATCCAGAACCAGGAACCTCTCGTCCGGTTTGGCAGCCTTTGCGATCCTCTTCATCTCATCTATGAGGTCATCCTCCAACGCATGCCTCCCCGCGGTATCGATGATGATGATATCGGAGTCGGACAGCTTCTTCATCCCGTTCTTGACGACGGCCACACCGTTGCTCGCCCTGGGATTGCCGTACACGGCTACGTTGATCTTCTCCGCAAGCTGGGAAAGCTGATCGAAGGCGGCGGGCCTGTGGACATCGGCTGCAATGAGCCCGACCTTGAGCCCCCTCTTCTGGAAGTACTTCGCAAGCTTGGCGGTCGTGGTGGTCTTACCCTGGCCGTAGAGGCCGACCATCATGATGACGTGTTTCTTGAGGCCCACGTCGCGCCCCTCACCAAGGATCTTGACCAGTTCCTCGTAGATGATCCGGATAACGTGCTCTCTGGAGCTCATCCCTGCGGGTGGTTTCTCCTCAAGGGACCTCCTCTCCACATCCTTGGTGATCTGAAGGACAAGGCGAACGTTGATATCGGCCTGAAGCAGGGCCCTCTGGATATCCCTGACGACCTCCTTGATGATCACCTTGTCGATATTGGAGGCGTTTGCGATCTTCTTGAGCGTCCCTCTGAGGGATTCACCAAGGGAATCTAGTACCGTTTTATACCACCGGCGGCCCCATCTCGCTTAATAAATAAATATGTTGTGGGCCCGTGTAATACAAGTATTGCGTATGGAACCGCTATTGGAGGATCAATCGATAATCATTTATCGAACCCACCATATCAACCGTCATGAGGAGATCCTGGTCATGGCCGTTCTTTACGAGGTTCGATCGGGCCTTTCAGAACCTGAAGAGGGATTTTCAGTCCGACCCATTCAGGTACCTAACGAAGTGGGATATCGTCTGCCAGATCCACAGGGATATCACCGAGGAGCCGTGCCTGGAACCCGTTGAAACGGGGAGGTACACCTTCGGAAAGGACGGCAGGTGGAGGCTAAGGAAGGAGGAGGAGCATCCCCTCAGGACCTGCCCCGTCCATGTCAAGTTGGGCAGGGAGATGGGCGATAGACCCAGGGCGGATATCTGTTTTTTGGACCTGGACACCATGCAGGTCGGAACCACTGTCAGATATAATAGCAGGAAACCCACGTCGATCTCGTCCTGGAGGTTCGGGTCAGGGGTCGGGCTCTCCGTCATCCACAACATGGACGTTCATTATGCAAGGAGGATGAACACGAGAACCGGCAGATCGTCCAAGACCGAGGGGTTCAAGGAGTTGGAAACAAACGTGATCTCGGAGCTCACCTCCCTCAAGGAGTGGGACAAGGCGATCCTCCTGATCGTGGACAACCATTCCCTCTACACCAAGATCGAGCTGGAGAACTCCTATTCAAAGAGGTTGAACCCCTATACCATAAGGATATTCTACATCACCCCGAAATCGGGGTTTCACATCACGGGAAAGAGGAAGCCCAGGGAGGGGAGAGAGGATACGGCCGGATAGATTCGAACCCCGATGTCCGGACCATGAAGGCCGGGGCCTTTGTGGAAAAACATTTATATCCTGTTATCCGTGAAGTTATAGAGAAGCCCTGCACGGGAAGAGGGAGATGTAGAGACTTGGCCCCGATAAAGAAGAAGGGAAAGGGACGGAGAAAAGGAAGGATTTTCGACACCTCCGTATGCCATGCCAGATTCAGAAAGCCAAGGATACTGCAGAAACGCAAGCGTACCTTCGACGAGGACCGGGAACTCTCTTTCGATCACAACAGGAAGATCGAGGCAAGACTGGATGGGATCGTATTCAGGGATACATTTGCCATCGGTTTCAGGACCGCGAGCCTTTTCAACCTGGATGAGGTGATGGACGCGAAGGATTGGCCCGAGATGCCCAAGGCCGAAAGGCCCAAGACCACAAAGAGGAAGAAGGGGCCCGGATACGAGAAGACCTGGGGGCAGGACCTGACCTTCAAGCAGAAATGGGCCCAGCCCGAGGCCGAAAGCAAGGTCATCACATTGGACCCTTCCACCGGGGATCACGATCAATACAGGATGGGGGCGCAGAGAAGTGACCTGCAGGTTAGCAAGAAGGACAGACGCGACGCTTACACCTACAACGAATACGCCCTGGCCCTGATGTCGGACGGGGACTTCCAGAGGTCGCTCTCATATTTCGAGAGGGCGAGGGCATTGGATCCCAACGAGGACATTTACCGTGTGAACCACGAAAGGTGTCAGGAGTGGGTCAGATCGAAAAGGGGGGGTAAATGAACATGATCGCCTGGTTATTCTGGATATACGTGGCCATGGGGGTGGCAGGCCTCGCAATTCTCCTTGTTATGATGTTCCTCGGCGGCATGGACCTGGGATTCGACGGGGTCGATGTCGATGTTGGTGACCTCGATGGCGGCCCGGGCGTGGGGATGCCGATCGTCCTCAGCTTCATCTCCGCATTTGGGGGGTTGAGTGCGATACTGACTTACATGGGGGTCCATGTGGCCCTGACCCCCGTCATCTCCGTGGTGTGCTCGATCGGGATATCCACCGTTCTCTTCCTCCTTACCCGATATTTCCTCAAGCATTTCTCCTCGGATTCGACCGTCAGGTACAGGGGCCTGATCGGAAAGAGTGGGTCCGTCTCCGTGTCGATAAGGCCGGGTGAGGAGGGGCAGATCGTGGTGTTCACGGACCAGAGGGGGCGCACCCTGATCCCTGCTGTTTCCGACAGGAGGATAGCGACCAATGCGGAGGTGGTCATAACCGGGATGGTCGGGAGTGCCGTGAAGGTTGTCGGAAGAAGGGAGTGGGAGCTCGGAAAGGAGAAGAAGGGCAAGAAGAGAGGATCAGGATCAACGTAATTATCGATAATAAAAAGAGGTGAAATGATATGGCAATTGGATTGGGATTGGGATTTGCGATCGCCGTAGGAGGATTGGCGGTCCTGTTCATAGTTATTGTGGGCATCGTTTATGCTGCCCGCTACCAGAAGGTCCCCCCGGACCAGGCGATGGTCATCTACGGGAGCAGGACGAAGAGAGGTGCGAGGGGTTACACGGTTGTATCGGGAGGCGGAAAGTTCATACTTCCCGTCCTCCAGGGTTTCTCGTTCCTTCCCCTCGATGTAAGGACGCTGGACATCGTCGTTACGGACATCGTAACGGATGTGAAGACATCCGGTGCGAAGATCAACATCAAGGCGGTGACCCAGGTGAAGGTGGCATCCGACGAGGCATCGCTGTACACGGCCGCGGAGCAGCTGCTCCACAAGTCCAACAGCGAGATAAACGAGATCGCCCAGAAGACCCTTGAGGGCCACGTCAGGGGTTTCTGCGCCACGATGACGATCGAGGCGATCAACTCAGACAGGGATGCCGTGGCATCACGCGTTCAGTCCCAGGCGGCAAGGGACCTCCGGAACATGGGCATTGAGATCCGCTCCTTTGTCATCAAGGAGATAGAGGACCAGTATGGATATGTGGACGCCCTGGGTAGAAGGAGGACGGCCGAGGTCAAGAGGGACGCCAGGATCGGTGAGGCCATCGCCAACAAGGAGGCGACCGTCAAGGAGGCCGAGTCCGCAAGGGAGGCCGAGAAGGCCAACGCGGAGGCGGAGGGCAGGGTGGCCGTGTTCCACAAGGAGAGGGACATCACCAAGCAGAACGCGGAGGCAGTGGTGGAGATCGCCAAGGCCAACAGGGAGATCGCCTTCGACCTTCAGGACAAGAAGCGACGGCAGGAGCTGGTGAGGGAGCAGATCCAGATAGAGATCGAGGAGAAGGTCAAGAGGATCGAGCTCCAGGAGAGGGAGATCGACAGGAAGACCAAGGAGCAGGAGGCCTCACAGGTCGTACCGGCGAAGGCTGCGGCCGACTCCAAGATCGCGGAGGCAGACGGTGAGCGCGGGCGGATAGAGAGGATAGCCGAGGCCGAGAAGGTCAAGCTGGAAAAGCTGGCCGAGGGTCAGGCCGCGAAGATCCGCCAGGAGGGTACCGCCGAGGCCGATATCATCAAGATGAAGGGTGAGGCCGAGGCTGCTGCGATAAAGGCGAAAGGCCTTGCGGAGGCGGAGGCCATGGAGAAGAAGGCCGCCGCATGGCACAAATACGGCGATGCAGCGGTTACCCAGATGGTCATAGATCAGCTGCCGGCGATAGTGCAGGCTGCGGCATCATCCGTGGAGGGCGTCGACAAGATCATCGTGATGGGGGACAAGGGCCCCTCGGGCCTTGTCAGCAACACCGTTGACATAGCGGCCCAGATGCCCGCTCTGGTGGAATCGCTCACAGGCGTCGACGTGACAAAGCTGATAAGGAATGTTGTCCAGACAGGGCCCGGCGATGTCGTTGAAGTGTCCGATGATGAGAGTTGATAAGGGTACGAGAGGGGGGCATAGTTCCCCCCTCGACCCGTTGTAGGTGAGGAGACGATGGTCGAGGATGCGATGGTGGGATTGGACCGGGCGGTAGCTCTCTGTCTGGTGAAGCCTTCTTCCACTGCCACGCTCGACATGGTGCGTGAGGCCAGAAAGGTGATGTTCCTCAACCTTGAAACATCGGATGAGGATCTGATGAAGGAGGCAAAAGGGTTCCATTCGGACTGCCTGATGCTTCACGATTCGATCCTGACGCTGGAATCGGATCCCGAGATCGTCAAGAGGAACGTGATAGCACGTGTGATCTCGGGGATATTCCCCCTTCTGAACACCATCGAGGAATTCAGGTCCATGGAGGACAGGACGAACTGGGACCTACTGATGAACGGGATAGGGATCCTCGCCGAGCTGTCGCAGGCGACACAGTATCTGGAGGCCACCAGACTGATTGCAAACGCCCACTCCGAGAGCGCGCTTGTCAGGGTGGAGGAGAGGCTGGTGGTGCTTGCACGGAACAGCGCGGGCGACATAGACAGCAAGATCTCTGCGATACAGGATTTCCTGGACAACGTGAGGAGGTTGAACCTGGGCCCCAGGGAGAAGCCCCTGATAACCTTCCTGATGTGGACCTTCATATCCGTCCTCTCCTACAGGAGACTGAAGGATGCCCTAGGGTAGGATCGGCGGAACCGCCCGTTGAAAAGGGTTAATTACCGTATCTTTATTACCCTATCCACTCTAGCGTTATAATTGGAAGGTGAAATGAATGGACCATATTCTTGAAGGGCTGAAGCCCAAACTTCTGTGGAAACATTTCGATGCGATCACGAAGATCCCCCACTGCTCCAAGGAGGAGGAGGAGATCTGCCTGTATATAGTCAACTTCGCCAAAGGCCTCGGCCTCGATATCAAACGGGACGATGCAGGCAACATCGTTGTCAGGAAGCCCGGGACGCCCGGGCACGAGAACGGACCGACGATCGTCCTCCAGGTACACGTTGACATGGTCTGCGAGAAGAACAGAGATGTGGAGCACGATTTCCGCAAGGACCCCCTCAAACTCAGGATGGAGGGCGAGTACCTCTATGCCACCGGGACCACACTGGGAGCCGATAACGGAGTGGGCGTCGCCGCTGCCCTGGCGGTTCTGGAGGATGGGAACATCGTGCACGGCCCCATCGAGGCGCTGTTCACCGTGGATGAGGAGACCGGACTGACGGGCGCCTTTGCACTTAGTGAGGATATGCTTGAGGGCAGGCACATGATCAACCTCGACACCGAGGAGGAGCGGGCGCTCTACGTGGGATGTGCCGGAGGCGGGGAGTCGGACGTACACCTGCCCCTGACCTGGGAGAAACCCACCGGATCGGCGATGCACATCAACTTCTCCGACATGAAGGGCGGCCACTCCGGTGTTGACATACACCTGGAGAGGGCCAACGCGGTGAAGCTGATGGCGAGAATGCTCTGGAAGGCGGCCAAGGAACACGATTTCGGGATAGGGAACTTCACAGGTGGCGACAAGCACAATGCGATACCGAGGGAGGTGGAGGCGGTCATCGTATCAGGCGGTGACATTGAGGGTATCAAGACGATCATAATGAAGGCGTTCGAGGAGATAAAGTTCGAATACAAGGCCAGGGAGCCGGACATGGCGATCACCATCGAGGATTGCGATCTGCCGGAGAGGGCGATCACCGGGGCGGATTCCAGGAGGCTTCTCCATCTGG
>JAUVLN010000144.1 GCA_030600725.1 Thermoplasmatota archaeon
CCTGCTTTCGAAACGGGACTGTTTATCCGATCATTCCGGTTTCAGAATTGTTTTTTTCGATATTTAAATTTTCAACTTTTATGCTGTTCATTAAGCCATTCGTTCAATGATCACGTTGTGACAACCACAATACTTATTAGCCCGCTAATAGTTATCATTTCTGGTGTGACCATGAATGTGAGTGTTGAGGTTACTGGAAATCTACTCGAGTACCTGGATCAAAAGGTCAGGCAAGGGCGATATAAGAGCCGGTCTGAGGCTGTAAGAAACGCAATAAGATTGATGATCCAGAAGGACCTTGAAGAACAGTTGAGACAGAAAGGACTTGATCCAGAAACGTTCGAAGAGATCAGAAAGGAGACCTCAGGTGAACTGCTTGATAATAGATTCAATGGACTTTCCAAGGATAGTAATTGACACCTCCACTCTGTTCTCTGCACTTTACAATAGAAAGGGAAACGAAGCCCACCTTTTCGAGCTTGCGGACCAGGGAAAATGTGAGATGATCATATTTGATTACGTTATCAAGGAAATTGAATCTGTATTCAGAAGAAAGGGCCTTGACATTGAACTGGTATATGACCTTCTTGATAACTATCATAACGTCACAATATCATCGTTGAAAGAGATCTCTCCCTCGGAAATTTCATTATCAAAGGAATTGATCAATGATCCCCAAGACAGACCCATTTTCATATTTGTAAAACGTGAGATAGACTCCGATGGTAAAACTTATTTTGTAACTGGTGACAAGGGATTTTTCAGGAAAGAAGCAAAGGGCGAATTACAGAATAGAGTTCTTCACACCACTGAAGCTATTGAGATAGTTCTGGGAGAATAGTGATCTTTCACCTCTCGGTTGAGGGAGAAAATGGATAAATATAGCAATTTAGTATCCATCATTTTCTATTCTTCAACAGGTCCCTGATGATGTTTCTCTGCGCTCTCCTGAGCGTTTTCATGTACGATGCGGGGGAGACCCCATGTTCCTTTGCGAGCTGATTGATGGTCACCTTTCTTCTGTCATCGAAGAACCCCTTGTCATAGGACTCCACCAGGGTATCGTACTGTTTGGAGGTCAGGCCGTCGAGGAGATCAGACCTTGCAGGGTCGTAGTTAACGATGGAGGTTATTGTCTCCTCCATTCTCATCTCCTTGAACAGCTCCATCAGCTTTGATACATTCTCGATATATCCTATCCATACGATGCGTATCCTATCTTTTTCCAGTATCACCGGCCAATCGATGAATACCCTCAGGTCCTCCATGACCCTCTTTATCATCTGATAATACCAGGGCTCCTCCCTTCCGAGGAACAGATACATCCGCCCGTCCTTGACGGCCCCCATGTCCACAACCTGATCTATGAGTGGGTTATCCGTGAACCTCTCCACGTCCTCCCGACCGGACCATTTCACGATCCCCATTATCGCGGTCTTCTCCGGCATCAGTGAGATCGGAGAAAGAACGGTTACCCTGTTGACCCCCTCCATGAGGTTTGCATATCCCACCTCCCTGAGGTTTTTTGGGCGGAATTCAACGGCCACTTTCTTCAGTTTCTTATCGGTCATGATACCTGCCTTATTTAAGATAGGTTAATATATTGACCATTATATATAATGCTCTGAAGCCAATTCATAACGTTAATGTCGAAATCGAGCGCGAACTCGAGGAGAGTGATAGTGGTGGGGGCCGGGCTAGCCGGATGTGCTGCCGCTTTGAGCGCTCATGAGAACGGATCTATTGTAGAGGTCGTTGAATCAAGAACCAGAGGATCGATAACGGAGAGTGAGACGACCAGTTTTGAAGCCCTCCAGAACCTCAACCAGGAAGGGGACGCACTGAGGCTGACATCGAAATACGGCTTCGACATCGAACCAGAGGCCGTTTACAGGGGGGCGAAGATCTACTCCCCATCCGGAAGGTCCATTGATTTCCGGCTCCTGAAGCCCCATGGGTACTTCATACGCAGAAAGGGAAAGGGATCGATCGACCACCAGATGATAGAGAGGATAGAGAAAGCCGGCATCGAAATAGAATTCGGAACAAGGGTGAAGGGCGCATCGCCGGACGGAACTTTAACACTGGTGAGAGGAGCCGAGATCATCGAGAGGAAGGCGGATCTCATAATCGGCGCGGACGGCAGGTCCACGACGGTAGGCATGAACATAACCAACCCAATCTTCAGGAACGATATCGCCATCGGGATCGGCCTTCATTACAAGGGGCCCCACGGTTTCGAACCGGGCATCGCCCAGTGCTGGCTGGGAAGCGAACTCTGCCCCGGTGAATACTCCTACGTCCTCCCCACAGAGGATGAGGTCACGGTGGTCACGACCATGAGGCCTCACATGGTCCCAAAGAACACTTCATATGATATCTATCTCAGAAGGTTCCTCGCATTGCCGTCTATCAAGGAGGGCCTGGAATCCTCGAATCTGATCTGCAAGATATTCGGAAGCGTACCTGTCACCCCCGGAAAGCGGTTCGGACAGGGAAAGATCCTCCTATCGGGTGAATCAGCAAGGCTCACCGACCCCCTCCTGGGTTTCGGTATGAAGAATGCAATACTATCGGGCCATCTGGCAGGAACCTCGACCCAAACCGATGACCCTCTTGGATACTATGAAGAGATGATCCGATCCCTGCTTTTACCCGACATTGGAAGACGGATGAAGGCAAGGGGAGGTATCATGGACAGGTTGGATGACGGGCAAATAGAGCGGATGCTCTCAATGATCGGCACCGTTCTTTCCGAGAATGATCCCAACGGTTTCTTCGATCCGAAAACGAGAAGGCGAGCGCTGGGGTCCGGATTATGGTCGCTGACCAGGCGGGGTTATGTTACGGAAACCATGAAGCTTATTATTCCACTGATGAGGGCAAATTTCTCATTCAGCATATAGGGAAGAAATAAATCAGCCTTCAACCGATCTCTTCCTCGACAATACCGATATCCGAAGGATAGTCGATCGAGAGTTCGAGCACATAATTGGTAATATATCCACGATTACAACTGATACTGACATCGCACCAGCTCTCTCGATCTATCTCAACATCCTCCAATATCAGTCTCAAATCCAGATCCTCATTGATTAGAATGGGCTGTTCGTGTATCACCTCACCGCCTGCCCATAAGTAGATCTCCAGATATGCAAGAACTGTACTGCCTGTAATATTCGCATATATGGTCGGATTGGTGATGCCTGGGAATATATTCAGATATACCCCATCATGGGAAGGTCCTCTTCTATTCTCCCCATCAAGGAACGGGCCCGACGTTTCGGCAGATCCGTCCTTGTTGAATATGGAGATGTTGACCATCGTGATGTCCTGCTCCCCTTCCGCATCTGTCACGGTCAGGTATACGTTGTAGTACCTCGAATTAAAGAAGCTCATGGTTACATTGGTCCCATCCATGGTTACGTCATAACCGAAATCCCACATGTAGGTCACGATCTCCCCATTCGAGTTGTTTGCACTGAACTCAATGTCCTCATGGACAAGGGCCTTAGACCTATCAACAACGATAACCGCCTCAAGCCGTTGCCCCTCATCCCCTTTCGGGGATCCCTTTACGATCAGGAAGGTCAATATTGAGAACATCAGAAGGATGATAATGGCGGAACAAAGTGATATCGTGAAGATCTTCTTTGAGCCGGTCAATAATTTCCGATCTTTCATCATTACCACCTCTTCGGAAGATATATGGACCTAACAGGTATATATTCTTGGTCAGAAATGATATCTCCGTAAAAGCCCATTGACGCTTAACACAGAGGAGGAGTATTAATATGCCTATCGGTAAAGAACGTCTGGATAAACAGATGGAATTCATCAGGGAAGTGGATGGTTTGAAGGGGATCTCCCGCCGATCATTCATCCTGGACGGCTCGAGGAACGAGAACGACGCGGAGCACTCCTGGCACCTTGCCCTCATGGCGTTCCTGCTATCAGAGCATTCGAACGATCCTGATATCGACCTTCCGAAGGTGATCAGGATGCTCCTGATACACGACATCGTGGAGATCGATGCGGGGGACACATTCGCATACGACGAGGAGGGCAATAAAACGAAGGTGGAACGGGAAAGGGAATGCGCGAACCGTATCTTCAACATACTACCTCAGGACCAGGCCCGGGAACTCCTCTCACTCTGGGAGGAGTTCGAGGCCAGAGAGACGAAAGAAGCCAGGTTCGCCGCCTCCCTGGACCGGCTCCAACCCATCATGTTGAACCACGGAACGGGCGGCAGGACGTGGAGGGAACATGGGGTCCTGGCCGATCAGGTCCGGGCCAGGAACGAGCACATCCGCGAGGGGTCGGAAACGATCTGGAAACATACCTGCGGTATCATCGAGGATTCCGTAAGAAAAGGATACCTCGAGGAGTAGGAGATATATCGCCCCCGGACCAACCATTATATATCCTCTTCCCGTTCCCGAAAACGGGGAGATAATGACCGGCATCTTCGGAGTTTTCAGCAAGGAGAACTGCATGGCAAGCCTGTACTACGGGACCGACTACCACAGCCATCTGGGGACCGAATACGGTGGGATCGCCTTCCTTGATGAGGGGCGCCCCGTGAAGAAGATACACGATATCTCCAACACACAGTTCAAGACCAAGTTCTACGAGGGATCTGACCAGATAGACAGCAGGGCTGGTATCGGTGTCATCTCCGATAAATATCCCCAGCCCCTGACCTTCGAGAGCAAGTTCGGGACATTCGCCATATGCTGTTCCGGCCTGGTCACCAACAGTGATGAGCTGGCAAAGGACCTCATCTCCAAGGGAATGCCCTTCAGCGAGCTAACCTTGGGTGAGATCAACTCCACGGAGGCCGTAGCGGCCCTGATCAACACGGGGGACGACATCGTCGATGGCATCGAGAGGATGTTCGATGCGATAGAGGGGTCGGTCTCCCTTCTGATTCTAATGTCGAACGGGATCTACGCGGTAAGGGACAGGAACGGGGTTTCCCCCCTTGTCATCGGGGAGAAGGAAGGGGAGATAGCAGTGGCATCGGAGAGCTCCTCCTTCCCGAACCTGGGTTTTTCCATCAAGAAGTTCCTCAAACCCGGCGAGATCGTTCTAATAAACGACAACGGATACAGGACGATCAAGGAGGGAAACGATAACACCAGGATCTGTTCGTTCCTGTGGATATACACAGGTTTCCCGACCTCCACGTACGAGGGCATCAACGTCCAGACGGTCCGTGAGAACTGCGGTAAATACCTCGCCATGAGGGATAACGTCAAGGCCGATTTCGTGGGGGGCGTTCCCGATTCAGGCACCTCACATGCGATCGGATATGCGATGGAGGCCGGGATCCCGTTCCGAAGGGTCCTCTTCAAGTACACGCAGACATACGGCAGGTCGTATACGCCCCTCTCCCAGGCGGACCGCAACCGGATAGCCCAGATGAAGCTCATTCCCAACGAGGCAACGATCAAGGGCAACAGCATCATACTCTGCGAGGATTCCATCGTCAGGGGCACTCAGCTGAAGAACTACACGATAGCAAAGCTTCGGAACGCCGGGGTAAAGGAGGTTCACGTCAGGCCGGCATGCCCACCGTTGATGTTCCCGTGCATATACGCCCTGTCCACAAGGAGCATAGATGAGCTTGCCGCAAGGAGGGCCATCAGGGCCCTGGAGGGCAAGGACATCGATGACGTGTCCGAGTACATTGACCCCGATAGCGAGAAATATCAAAAGATGGTGGATTGGATCAGGGAGGACCTGGGGCTCGATTCGCTTTACTACCTTCGACTAGACGACATGGTCAAAGCGATCGGATGCCCGAGGGAAAAGCTGTGCACCTACTGCTGGAACGGCGAAAGGATCTGATCGGTCCGCATAAGTGGTCTTTCATATCCTGTTCATCAACATACGATGCAAGGGTAATAACAGCAGGAAATCATTTATATCATCTCAAGGATTCGAACTTCAGGTAGGTTTTTGAGATGGTGGATTGTCCCGTGTGTGAGATCGCCGTACTGCCCATGGGCAGGACCTCCAGATATTCCGATGGCGATCCGCAGGAGAAGGTCCCACTATATTTCTGCTACAAGTGTAAAGTACTCTACAGGGGGGAGGAGGGGGACTTCAAACCGGTCCATGCCGTCCTGAAATGGGTGGGG
>JAUVLN010000293.1 GCA_030600725.1 Thermoplasmatota archaeon
GAAGCCCGGCTATGATACGCAGGGTGGTGGACTTCCCGCATCCGCTCCCTCCAAGTATGGAGAGGGACTCCCCCTCCCCAAGTTCGAAGCTCATGTCAGAGATGATACTGTTGTCTCCGATGGACTTGTGTATGCCTTCCACCTTCAATTTCGCTTTCATATCATCTCTCCATCCTATCAACGATGTGGTTCAACAATAGAAGTATCAGGAAGGGAAACACCATCAGAACCACCGCAACGGATGTCGCAGCCTGGAAGTCGAAGGTGCTGTTGGATAGATAGTAGATGTAGAGGGGCCCGGTCATGACCATCCCGCCGGCTATGAAAAGGGTGGCTCCGAACTCACCCAGAGACCTGGTGAAGGTCAGGGCCCCACCTGCGATCAATCCACCCCTTATCGATGGTAGTATAACGTGAATGAACCGTTCCAGTCCGTTTGCCCCAAGGGTGGATGCCGCCTCCTCTATCGAGGGGTCCATTCTCTCAAGGACGACGGAGACGGACCTCACCGTGAAGGGGAACGTGACGAATACGTGGGCCAGCACCATCCCGGGGATGGCCATAACCACCTGTATTCCCCTGCTCGTCAGCAGGGGGCCCAGGACCCCCATGGGACCGTACAACATCATAAGGGAGAGCCCCACCACCGCAGTGGGTATGGCTATGGGTAGATCGATAAGTGCCTTGAATATCTGCTTTCCCGGGAAACTGTAACGGGTTATTATGAATGCGATGAGGGTCCCAACGACCATATTTATACCGGTGGCAATGAACGCGATAAGAAGTGAGTTCTTGAAAGCCTGCAGGGCCCCCTCCGAGGTGACCGCATCGGTGAACTCCGACACGCCTTCCCCGAATGCGAACCTGACGATCGATCCAAGGGGCATAAGGACCAGTATCAAGAACAGGATGGACCCTATGGAGATGAGGGTGTACCTGACATGGGAGGGGCTTTCAAGGGTGGCTTTATCCAGTTCACATTCCCCCTTTGCGTATATTAACATACAGGTCATCTATCAGGCGCTCGTGGGCCTGTTCCCATCCTCCCAGATATTCCACCGTGAACGGGTCCTCGATCCGGGGGGTGATGGTGTCGGATTCCGTATCGGGCGCCCTGAACCCCTTTTCGATGAAGAAGGACTGCACATGCGGGGTGAACAGGAAATCGATGAACTCATCTATCAATTCAAGTTCATCCTCATTCACATTACGATCGACCATTACGACCTTGTGTTCGGAGTATATGGTGCTCGTGGGGTACACGATCTCCACCTCCTCCCCTTTTTCGATGGCGAGGAGGGCGTCGTTCTCGTAGGTTATGATGGCATCTCCGTATCCAAGCATGAACTGTGACAGGGCCGCCCTTGCCGAGGACTGCCATGATATGACATTGTCCATTATGTCATCCAGAAGTTCCTCGGCGTCCTCCTCGTTATCCGTTGACCTCAATTCGGAGCCGTATATGGAGAAGATGGACCAGCAGGCACCTCCCGACGTGACCGGATCGGCATGGACGATCTCGATGTCGTCTCCGGACAGGTCGTGAAAATCCCGGATGTTCTTTGGGTTCCCATCCCTTGTGAGGATCACCCAGGGTGATGTTGAGATGGTCCCGTTGTGGGGAAATGAGTTCCAGTCAGTGGTGACCATCCCGTGCTCCCTGAGCCTGATGGCGTCCCATTCGGTCGAGAGTATCATCACCTCGGCCGGGGCCCCGTTGATGACCTGGCCGGTGATACCCCCCGATCCCGCATATGTGGAGGTGATCTCTATGTTCTCCCCGGTCCTGTTGTTCCAATGCTCCCTGAATGCGGGGATGATCCTATCGTCGAATACCTCCCCCTTGACGCTGAATCCGTAGAGTGTGATGGTATGGTCGTCATCGGTGTTCCCGTGAGGGAGAAAAGATAACGCCGCCCATATCAGGATAATGACTATGATGATCACCAATATCCCGTATGCAGCGGATCTTGCAGGTTGGAAATCGAAGGTAGTCGATCTGTGTTTCTCCTCGTCTGACAATCATATCACCAGGATGATGATACTATCGCGGATATATAACATTGGTTTCAAACCAATATGTATTGGCGTCTATGTGCATTGATGCCGCGTCATAGCGGTGTCAATATGATTGTCAGAGAGGATACCGGTCCGAGGGTGCGGCGTGGGATCTTCCTTCAATCCCTCTTTACCTTCCTTATCAGGATGGTATCATCGTCGAACAGTATCCATCTTATCTTATCTCCGTTCTTCAGCTCGAGCCTGTCAACGATGGTCTTGGGAACGGTGGTACGCCTGCGGGTCCCCCTGATGGTCAGGGAGGTCTCCGATATGAAGGATACTTTGTCTATATCTATCTCCAATGGATCACCGATGGACGAATCCACTGTAGATAGATAATACTTTGGTTTAAAACCAATATGTTCTGTAAAGATATCGCTGGTACGGATATCACTCCTGCGACGGAGCCTGCGCGGGGTCGATGGAATATTTCCATCGATAATAAATGGTGGATGACATATGAGAATATATCATGCCAATATTTCTAAGATGAGTTGTTATGTTGAAGTGTGATATAATAAAGGCAGCCGTAAATAGGTATAGATCAAGACTGGATATGCTTTTATATCCAGTCTATTATTATTTATAGGGTATGAGAATTATGAATACTCGATTGAAAATTTCAGGGATCATTGCAATATCAGTATTAATATTGAGTCCATTTCAAATATTTTCCTGTCTTGGCATAGAAGATCAAATCAATAATGAAGAAATGATTATCATTTCTGATCATCTCTTTTTCACCGACCCTGTCAATGTTGTAACCGATGAGAACCTCGTCGAAAATGCATATTGGCCCTATGAATTATGTTTCGTTGATCTAAACGAGAATAATTATCCCGAGATAGTAACCGGCACTAAGGATAAACATATGGCAGAAGGGGACAATTTCATGAGAGGATTGCACTCCTTTG
>JAUVLN010000156.1 GCA_030600725.1 Thermoplasmatota archaeon
ATATTCAAGGTTCGGTCAGACGGCCTCTATGTACTTGATATCAAGAAAACAGACGAGAGGATCAGGGTCGCGGCGAAGATGATCGCCAAATTCAAACCCGAGGAGATCCTCGTCGTCTCCGCAAGGCAGTACGGTCAAAAACCGGTGAGGGAGTTCTCGAACAACATAAGGTGCGACGCATTTCCCGGAAGGTTCGTACCGGGAACCTTGACCAACCCCTCCCTGGATGTTTACAAGGAGCCAAGGATATTGATAGTGACAGATCCTGCGGCCGATCAGCAGGCCCTGAAAGAGGCGGTCAACTCAAATGTTCCGATAGTGGGATTGTGCGATGCAAATAACGAGACAAAGTTCGTCGATCTGGTCATACCCGCAAACAACAAGGGCAGGCGGTCCCTGGCGGTTGTATACTGGCTGCTTGCGCGTGAGGTCCTCAAGGAGAGAGGAGAGATAGAGAACGACTCCGACTTCCAGGTGGATATGAAGGACTTCGAGGCCACACTCTAGAAAGAGTTAAGTCATAACGGCCGCATTCATAACCATGCGTGAACCAGCGGTAGCTGGCATGTTCTATCCAGCGAGTAAAAAGGGGTTGGAAAGGGAGATAGCCGACTGCTTCAGGAGGGGACCGGGCCCCTTGGGAAAGGGCGATAGTGGAGGAAAAAGGGTCCTGGGATTGGTCAGCCCCCATGCGGGATACACATATTCGGGACCCACGGCGGCCTTCGGATTCGCGGAGCTCAAGAGGGGAGGGACCCCGGACACCGTAATAATACTGGGACCAAACCATCACGGGTGGGGTGAACCGATCGCGGTCTCCGCCCAGGATTGGAAGATGCCGATGGGCATCATTCAATGCGATAAGGAGCTGGCCTGGGACCTTGGCCTCGGGATCAATGAGAGCGCCCATCAACAGGAACATTCCATCGAGGTCCAGGTCCCATTCCTTCAATACCTTGATCCAGAAGTAAAGATGGTCGGCATCGAGATGCTGGATCAATCTCTGGATACGTCCCTGAACGTGGGTAAAACGATCGCACGGACCATCCAAAGCAGCGATCGAACGGCTTCCGTGATCGCATCCTCGGACATGACCCACTGCGGGCGCAACTACGGTTTGCCTATACCAGAGGGCATGAACGCCGGAGAATATGCCAGGTCCATCGATATTCCGGTGATCGAAAAGCTGTTAAAATGGGACCTGGAAGGGGCTTTCAGAACCCGCAGGGAGCTCGGGGTCACGGCCTGCGGAATGGGCCCGATAGCAGCCATGATCACAGCGGTCAAGGAGCTGGGCGGGAGCGAAAACAGGTTATTATCATATACCACAAGCTATGATGTTCAGGCCTCCCACAGTGCTGTGGGCTATGTCTCATTGGCTTTTTACTGATGGGCAGGCAAGTCAATTCAAATATATTGACCACATATGGGCCCATCGAGGGATATCAGTGAACATCTCCATAGTCGGAACAGGGTATGTGGGGTTGACCACGGGATTGGCTCTTGCGGAGCTTGGAAACCGCGTGATCCTGGTGGACGTTATCAGGGAGAAGCTGGAATCGATAGAAGGGGGAAAGGCCCCTTTCTACGAGCCAGGGGTGGAGGAGCTCATCAAGAAACATATCGGATCCGGGATGATCTCAACATCCATGGACCTGAAACAGGCCGTGCTCTCCACCGATATGACCTTCATAGCGGTTGGTACCCCCCCCCTGTCCGACGGAAGCATGGACAACCGATCCGTTGCATCCGCTTCAGAGGAGATCGGCAGGGCCCTGCTTGAAAAGGAACCATTTCACATAGTGATCACAAAATCAACGGTCATTCCAGGTACCACGGTCGGCCTTGTACGGACCAGTATAGAGAAGTTCTCCGGCAAGAAGGCTGGAAATGGGTTCGGGTTGGCAATGTGCCCCGAATTCCTGAGAGAAGGATCGGCGATGCAGGACTCGATGAACCCCGACAGGGTTGTGATCGGGGCTCATGACGACAGGTCATATAGTGCCCTGGAGGAGATATTCAGACCCCTGGATTCCCGGATCATCAGAACCTCCCCGACCACCGCGGAGATGATCAAATACTCCTCAAACAGCCTCCTTGCGACCAAGATATCCTTTGCCAACGAGGTCGCCAGGGTATGCGAGAAAGTTGGCGTTGATGTATACGAGGTCATGGAGGGTGTCGGCGCAGATTCGAGGATCTCACCGCTGTTTCTGCGCGCTGGAGCCGGTTTCGGGGGCTCCTGCTTCCCCAAGGACGTATCGGCATTGATCCACCTTGCCAGGCAGCTCGGCGTCCCGACACCTCTTCTGGACGGCGTCATGGAGAACAACGATATCCAGCCGAAACACCTCGTCGAGGTCGCCCGGAACCTCGTGGGATCCCTGCATGGGTTGAAGGTATCGGTGCTGGGCCTTTCGTTCAAACCGGATACCGATGATATCAGGGAGACCAGATCCCTACCCGTGATCAGGGAGCTGCTGGAAAACGGAGCCAGGGTGTGTGCTACCGATCCACAGGCCATGAAGAACTTCAGAGATATCATGCCTGAGATCACCTATTTCAACGATCCCCAGGATGCGGTCAACTGGGGAGATGTCCTGATCCTGATGACCGAATGGCCCCAGTTCAGAGAACTGGACTGGCATGCCCATGGAGGTTTGAAGGCTGTAATTGACGGGCGGAGGAGCATATCCCGCGAGGACCTTGGCGACATAGAATACTGGTCCATCGGCATGCCCCTACCCGAACGGAAATGAGGGAGAGATCGATGAAGAAGGTATCATGGAAAGACCTCCTGTATATCGGACTTGGCCTATTCCTCATTGGGGCTCTGGCACTCCATGCCGATGTAACGGATACATTGGACAACATGAGGAATATTGACCTGAGCCTACTGGGCCTCATCCTCGTTCTGTATCTGGGGAACACATCCGTCAAAGCCCTCAGATGGTCTGCGATACTCAGGGGTATCGGAGCGAAGAACAGGGGGTTCATCACCTTTCCAATATTCCTTGCCTCACTGGCATTGAACAACTCCACACCTGGAAAGGTCGGTGGCGAGCCCATAAGGGCCTATTTTCTGAGGGAGCATACCGGCACCAGGTTATCCCTGGGTGCGGCCTCGATCTTCGCGGAGAAATCTCTTGACATGCTCACGATCATCACCGCTTCGATGATCGGTATGATCTACCTTTTCTCCACCCTTGGTGGGAACAGCGTCATCAACATGGGTCTGGGGGTGGGTCTCGGCGGTGTTGTTGTCACCGGTGCGATCCTGATGATGGTCAATAAAAAGGTGATGTTGGCCATGATATCCCTTGCAGGATGGTTCGTTTCGAAGATCCCCTTCCGTAAAGCCCGGGAACTGGGCGATAAGGCCATCAAAAGGGTCAAGGGGTCTGGCGAAAGGTTCAATACAGCGCTCGTGAACCTCAGGAAGAACAGGGGGATGGCGGCCGCGGTCATCCTGTTGACTTCAGCGATCTGGCTGAACGAGGCTTTGAGATTGTATCTGGTCGTAATGGCCCTCCCCGGAGGATATCATGTACCTTTCATCGGTGCGGTGGCAGCTATCGGCGTGGCAAATATACTCGGATTTATAATCCCTTACGGGGCGGGGAACGTGCTCGGCGGCACCTCCGTTCTGGAGATGATCTCCGGTCAGGAAAATCTATCATTCTCCGCCTCGATAACCGCAGTGGCCACTTCCATATGGCTGTCCATCCCGCTGGGGTTGCTATCCCTTGGATATCTAAAGAACAGAAGCTCAAGAATTAAGGGGACAGATGGGGGGAATGATCGACTTGCCTGAATTAACAACCGTATTGTTGATCTACAATGAGAAGGAGAACATCATCCCGCTCACCGAGGATATCCTTGAGGTTTACAGGAGTGGAGAGATAGACGGAGAGATACTTCTGGGGGACGACGGGTCCGAGGACGGAAGCCACGAGATATGCGATCAGCTTGCAGGAAAATATGATAACGTCAGGACGTTCCATCACCGTGCGGATCCGGATAACGGCCACCCGACGGACAACTGGAACCGCGCATGGACCATACGCCACGGTTTCGAGTATGCCGAGGGGGAGATCGTTATATTCATGGACGGGGACAGACAGTACGATGCGAAGGAGATCCCAGCGTTCCTCGAGAAGATGGGGGAGGGTTGGGACGTTGTCTCCGGGTGGAGGAACAAACGGGCAGATAACTCGTGGAGGAGGTTCCAATCCAGAACCTACAACCGGATATTCATATCTGGCCTCTTCGGAATGGACATCAGGGACCAGAACTCGGGGTTCAAGGCCTTCCGGAGGGAGCTTGCCCTCAGGATGAGGTTCGATCCTTCGGGATACAGGGGGATACACCGCTTCATCCTGCCCATCGCCTACATGGCCGGAGCGTCCATGACCGAGATCCCCATCAACCATTTCGACCGGCCCGCGGGCAGCTCGTATATCAAGACCTATACCGTACCATTCATCTTCCTTTCCGATATGTTCCTGCGTTTCTATCCCGCCTTCAAAGGGGATCTAAGGAAGATGAAAAAGATAAGAAAGAGGCTCGGAAGGATGCCAAACCCTCAGGATAAGTTGAAATTGGACCTATAAATAGTTTACTATTGTAACTGTTAGTTATTTATATATTATGAAAAATTTGTTCCATTACCATTAAATAAGGCAATGTTCAACGGATATACACAGTCAGGATATCTGAAATCAGCATCTGTCAGATATCCCCTGGAATCAGATATAGAGGTGAGATATATGAACGTTTTTTCAAGGTTTGGAAAAAAGAATTACCTGTTGACCCTGGCCACGATGGGGTTGTTCGTTATGTTGGCATTCACGACGATCAACTTCGTCCCTGAAACCCAGGGAGATGAGGGCGGATCGGAGATCGAAACATTGGCCACAAGAGCAGGAAGGCTAACGGGAGAGGCCAGTTTTGCGGATGGCGGATGGCATGAATCCTTCTCCTACGTACCGCCCGAGGGCTCCGCTGCAACAAAGGGTTACATGGGAACGTGTGTAGCCACCGGTGATGTAAATGGGGATGGTTTCGATGATGTTGTCATTGTGGCACCCCAGGCAAGCCGGGTCTATGTCTTCTTCGGGATGAAGACGATCGGCTACGAGCTCACTCAGGAGAACGCTGATGTCACCTTCTCCAGCTCATCAATCTATTATGGAAAAGGGCTGGCTGTTGGCGACGTGGACGCGGATGGGATCGATGACATCCTGATCGGCTCATACACGTCAAGCAGTTACCTGGGGGAGGCGCATCTGTATTGGGGTCGGACCACGTGGCAGCCGTCATACACCAAACCGGACATCACGTTCAAGGGTGAGCGCGGGCGGTCCTCATCGAACTACTTCGGCCACAACGTGTGGATCGGTGATGTTGATAATGATGGATATGGCGATATCATCGTGGCGGAGCCACAATATTATGAATATATAAGGAATTATGAAAACTGGGAGGGTAGCAAGTCCAGGATCTATTACAACTACACGGGCCTCACTTTCATATTCTTCGGTAAGGCCCGGGCCGATTGGACCAAAACCACCGTTGACGCCAACGCCGGGGATTGGGATGTGAGGATCAAGGGCTGGATGCCGGTCTATAATTACCGATATTCCTCCTACTACTATCAGTATAGACGTGCATACATGGGAATGTACTCGGGCCAGGCGATCCATACGGGCAATTTCAACGGGGATGATTACAACGATATCGTCGTCGGATCCTACCAGGCGTATAATTACAATAATATATACTCTGCGGGCGCCACATGGCTCATCCTCGGGAGAAGCCGGACCGAC
>JAUVLN010000197.1 GCA_030600725.1 Thermoplasmatota archaeon
TTAGGTCGGTGTTCCCGAAGAGGTACCCTTCATGTGAAAAAGGAGCGGGGAACTGCATATCGGTTCCGAACCTGTAGCCCACAACCTCAAGCTCCGAATGCATCTGGAAGAGTTTCGCGTTCCTTCCCGATTCGGAAAGGGCGGTTGCGGTCACGGGAGTTGCGGTGACATCCACATCGCCTCCGTCAACCATGTTGAAGTTGAACTCAAGGGAGACTGATACGTTCCACTCCCCATCCTGATAGTTGAAGATCGGAGTTCCAACAACTTCGAACCAATCGCCCACGGATTCCACCAGGCCTCCAGCTTTTGTAATGTTGATGTACCCGTTCACACCGCCTCCGTTCAGCCAGAGGTCCAGGCCGAGCAGGTCGCTTTCAGCCCCATCCGTGACGCCGTTGACGAATATCTCATATGCTCCGACCGTTGGATATGCATCACCGGACTTCGCACCGTCAGGTCCGTAGAGCCGGACCTGGCTCACGGAGGTACGCAGGATCGGGCTGTATTCCCAGACCTGAAGCCCTTTTCCCTCCCCCGCGAAGACGAACACCGTACCCGTATCCTCCGAGAGGAACATGCCGTGGTTGTTCCAATCCTCAAGGCCCGGTGGTAAGGATTCCTCCTTCCACTCGCTCCAGGGTACGAAAGGCCTCCAGAGGAATAGGCTGTCGTCGCCGTCAGGGTCCCCAAGGGCCATCACCTCATCCGTATCTGGTATCACACATATCGCATGATCGGCCCTTCCGTTCGGTTCCACTCCATCCGGCTTCAGTATCTGAAGCTGCTGCCACGTGGAAGCGCCGATATCGAAGAACCAGAGCATGGGGGATTTGGTATCTGCTCCGTCCAATCCTCCAAAGAGGTAGAAGCCATTTCTGTCAGTATGCATGGCCATCTTTCCATCCTTTCTGGGGCCTGGCATCATGCCAACTGTGGTGATGAGGTCCCAGCGGGCCTGATCGATATCATACCTGGCCAGTGTGCTGTCCACACCACCAGAGGTGATGTTGCCGCCAAAAGAGTATATCATCCTGTTATCAGTGTCGCAGATCAGGGCCGCTCCCGCCCTCTCCTCTTGTGGTGGATTGAATAGAAGCTGCACCCATTTCCCATCATCCAGGGAAAGCCTCCAGAACTCCTTGTAATGGGCAGTATATACTGTTATCCATTCATAGCCATCTCGATATCTGTATGAATCAAGGCCACCGTATACATAGAAATGGTTCCCCACTGAGTCGTAGCATCCTGACATGCCTTGATGATATTGAGGTTCAACCGTATTGTTGATCTCAACCTTGTACCATTCATTATCCGCCAATGAGAAATATGCCATCTGCCAGCTGCTGTAATCATCCTCCGTACCGTCATAATCGACCGAGCTGACCCGCAGAGCGGTCAATTTACCCCCGTACTCGGGGTCAAATCCCGTATAGGTGGTCCCGTCCAATAGAATTGGATTGAAAGGCATGGGTGTTGAATTGAGGGAGACCAGGTCGAGGGTCCATCCGTCCTTCGGCCCATCGATCCCTCCCAGGAATACAGCGGTCTTCCCATCGGGAAGAATATCCCAGGCGCCGATCCTTCTTGGAGGTATATTATTCAACTTGACCTTGGTCGCGGTTCCATTATACCTGTTCAACCTGTATGTCTGATGAAGGTGTGTATCCTCATCAGAATTGCCAAATCCCATTGATAGAACAAGGTCATCGGTCTCGTTGACATACTGGAAGATCCCGTTGGCATTGGTAACAACTCCGTTATCTCTCAGATCACTGTCCAGTTCTGTCCAGGTGTTGGTCTCGACATGGTATCCCCAGAAGTCGTCGCGCCATCGCCAACCACCGCTTATGCGATACCTCCCAACAGCTACATAGAGGTCCTCCCCATCGGAGGAGGATGTGAACATTGCCCAATTACGTCTGTCGGGTGATGAGGGTGGGGTAGGGTGATTCCATCCGTCGGTGAAATTGTACTGATGAAGGTCGGAAGTGTCGCTTTGGGCTCTGCCGCCGAATATCCATATCGAGTCTGTAGCATTATCGTATGTCAGGGACGGATAGTAACGGGGAGTCAAACTGGATGGAACATCCAGTGTGTCCCAGGTCATGGTGGAATAATAGAAGATATCAAAATCATCCCTCCTTGTCCAACTCCCACTGAATCCGCCGAAGAAATATGCTATGGAACCATTTTGATTCGATGTGAAACCCCTATTGGAGATGCCCGTGTCGGGGCCGGATCCATATGTGGCCCTCTTTAGCCACGTCTCATTATCCTCAAAGTACGACCAGACATCAACGGAGGTGCCAGGGATCCTGTGGAATACGACCCACTCATTATCCCGGTACATCAGGTTACAATTATCCGGATCGACTCCGGCGGGCCAGTTGGAGGCCTCATTATCGATCTTCTCCCACATGCCCATGTCCGGGGTCCTTGTCTGGATATCCCGGATCTGATCGGGACCTCCAACGGCCATTGCTGAAAACGGAGCTGCCAGCATGAAGAATACTATCAGGAGCATGGCTCCCTTTCTAACGCTTCCTCTGTAAAAATCCAGTGCTAATGGGTCTCTCACATCATCGCCTCCTAAGAGTTCTGAGAGCGGACATCAAAATGATAGTGTATCACATTCCAGTCGTTGTCTTACAAGGAGTCATGGCATATTAGTAACTTGTTGTAGAATCTTTAAACTAATTGAGAGGGTGATATCGCCCTTTCCGGTGGTCAGCGCCCCTCCCATTCCATTTCACGTGGTTTCGAAGGATTTATGAAACAGGAGAACGATCAGGAGGGAGAGTGCGTTGGAGCGGCTCCAAATACGGATCTGTTTCAGCTCGTGCGTTGAGGTATCTGCATGAGCGGTTCGAAAAAAGCGGGAAAAAAAAGCTGGTGGAGCCTCCTATCCTCTGCAGTCAAGGCGGGATCGAGGGAGAAACCCCACTTCTCGGGGGCCTGGATAACGGAGGGGGATGGCGGGGAGATGAAAGATTCCAGGGAGAACCGGTTCCTCAGAACGGAACTCCTATCCGGTATCGGGGGGTCGTCGAGATGCTACAGGATCACTCCGTATGAGATGGATATGGACCGGGGCGAGCTCGAGGCGGTGGGGAAGGTCCTGTCCGAGCTCCTCGAGAAACCCCCGCCAAGATCGGTAATGGAGGACGAGGTGCGGCTTCGGAGGTATTACGAGAGATCAGCAGGCCGGCTGCTGTCCAGGAACGGATCGATCATGAAGGGTGAGGAACGCGCGCTTCTATCCAGGATATGCGCGCAGTACTCCACGGGGTACGGGGCGATAGAACACCTGCTGAGGGATGAGAGGGTACAGGACATATACATCGATTCCCCCACCGAGATCAACCCGGTATATGTCTCCCTGGGGGGGGCAATGGACCCGGACCTCCAGGGGACCTATCCAACGAACATATACCTGACCGACGGGGAGCTCTCCAGGCTGGTCTCGATCCTTCGTTTCACATCCGGCAGGCCCTTTTCCGAGGCCCATCCGGTTCTGGAATGCGACATGAAGCTGCACAATTCCCGCGCCACGGCGGTCGGCCCTCCGCTCTCACCTCACGGGATATCCCTGGCGATCCGAAAACACGCTCACGATCCGTGGACGCTCCTGAGGCTGGTCGATGCCAATTCGCTCTCCTCGAACGCAGCCGGTTTTCTGGATCTCTGCCTGGACAGCAGGGCGACCATCCTGGTGGCGGGCCCGAGAGGGGCGGGTAAGACCTCCCTTCTGGGGGCGCTCCTGTTCGAGATAGACCCCTCAAAGAGGATGATCGTGATCGAGGATACGCCTGAGCTTCCCCTGGCCGAGCTCCGAGCCCAGGGATACAAGGCACTTGGCCTGATGGTCGACGGCAGACGGGGGCTCACAACGGATGTGGCCCTCAGGACCGCACTGAGACTGGGGGAATCGGTCCTGGTCATGGGGGAGGTCAGGGGGCCGGAGACAAAGACCCTCTACGAGGCGATGTCCGCCGGCACGGCCGGTTCCTCCGTTCTGGGTACGTTTCATGCCGATTCCGCCTCCTCCGTCTACAAGAGGGCGGTGAACGACCTCGGGGTGGCTCCCGGCAGCTTCACGGCCACCGACCTGATCGTCGTGTCCGGACTTGTGAGGCCGCATGGGTCCAGGACCTACCTCCGGAGGGTGGTCCAGATATCCGAGGTGAGCAAGGATGAGGAGGGGAGGTTCATCGATCTCTTCTCATACGATCCCGGGGATGACTCCCTGAAGGCGACCCCCGATCTGAGAAGGTCCCCCCTTCTTGGTCGAATGGGACGTAACTGGGGTTGGTCCCTGCAGGAGATGCTGGCGGAGGTGGCACTGAGATCGGCCATCTTCGACGACCTCCTCTCACTTCACGGCAGGGTGATCATCTCGAAACCGGAGACGACCATCTCGGCCCTGGAGACCTTCAGGGAGATCAGGGCCCGGAGCATAGACGAGGGATGGGTCAAGGACACCTCAAGGCTGAGGAGGGAGTGGGGGGATCAGCTCTCCGGAGGTTGGATATGAACCTGAAGGGGCTTTTTTCTTCCACGATGGGCGATAAGGGGAGGTCCCCGCTCATTGTCCCGATCCTGGCCCTGCTACTGGGTGGTGCGTTCATATCCTTCACGATAACAACGGGGCCGATCTCCATGGGCCTGGAGGACAAGGATGGCGACGGCATCTCCG
>JAUVLN010000087.1 GCA_030600725.1 Thermoplasmatota archaeon
GAAGGTGAGAGGTTCGGCTTTTATCGCGCCTTTCCCCCTGTAGGCAAGGTGTTCGGAAGGCGAATACAGCTCGGGGGTATAATCCGAGATCTTGATCATTCCCTCCGATACCCTGGAATAGTTGCCGTTGGAGTATGTCAATATCTGGAGCGAATATATCCCCAGCCCCAGTCCAAGGTCATAGGGTTTGAACGTCTTCTCCTTTCCGTAATCAAGCCAGGTGCTGATGTCTCCTCCCAGGGAATATGTTCCCATCCTCAGCAGATAGCCAACGTCCATAGTTGAGCTGCTGGGGGACTCATCCCAGGAAACGGTCTGGTTGGCACTGTTCAGGTAATAGGGGCCCAACGGTGGGACCTTCTCCGGCGGCGGAGTGCCCTCCTCCACGACGCGGAAGGTGTGCTCGTGGACATCCCAACCTCCGATCCCATCGGTCACATTGATCAATAGAACGTAGTATCCCGGGTCAAGTGATTTCTTGTCCTGTGGAAAATCGAAGAAGATGTTTTCACCTACGGGGATCCAGGTCGTGAACCACCATAGGTTGTTGTTGAGTATCTGTACCTTGTAGAAAAGCGTGTCTCCCTCCTCATCGAACGCCTCATCCCAGTACAGATGAGGTCTGGAGGAGAATATTGAATCGGGATATGCTCTCCCCGTGAATACCGGGGGATAATTTTCAGGGATATCCACGGGGATACTGTAGGTTGAGGATATATTCTCCGTTCCCAGAGCATCCGAGGCCTTCCACCTGATCCTATTATAGGTCCCCTTATCGTAGAATTCGATATGCACCCAGGCGTTATATGCGCCGGGTTCGATCTCGATGTATCCGTCAGGCTCCAGCCACTCCCCGAAGTCGTCGGTTGTGGTCCGGTAGGAGTATCTGATGGTCTCGGGGACGAGTCCGCTCGCATCCGAGCTGTTGGAACCGGGTTTGAAATCCATCCATGTGATGGAGCAGTTCACGCTCTCGTAGAGCTGTGTCACCCTCGGCTGTCTATTCGTGAAGAACGGTGGATCGGAATCTATCCATAGGTTCACCGGTTCCGATATCCCAGGACCGTTACCTACCCTGTCCATCGCCTGGAAGATCACATAATTGTTCCTACCATTCTCGAGCTTGACATTTGCCCATACCTCGTATGTGCTGTTGTCTATCTTCTCAACACCCTGGACGGCAACGGGTTTGTTGACTATCTGGTCAAGGCCCGTGGTGGTCTTCAGATATCTGATCGAGGTGGTATTCACACCCCCTCCCTCAACATCAGTGATCCTCGCCCTGCAGATGACCGTATCCGAACTGTTCCATTCCGTTCCGGTCGGGAATATCACCGTGACCTCAGGTGCTTTGGCATCGATCACCGGGCCGTCCATGAGATCTGTCGAGACAGCTTCGGTATCCCTTTCCCCTTTCACCTTGATCCTCCAGTAGGTCTTTCCCATTGCGGTCAGATTTGTGATAAGCCGGTAGTTCTGTCCATCCATGAAATCGATGTCCCCGGGGAACTCCCTTTCCATCACAAGAGGTTCCGACAGGATGGGTTCCATTCCAAGGAGATCCTTGTAGAACTGTATATTGGGGTATCCTGATACGGGCATATCGTTGTCCTCATCCCTGTAGATGAATGTGAAGTTGTAATTGGAGGTGTTGGAACCGATGGCGGGGTTGAAATCAAAATCCCCCCAGAAGAACGGTATCAAGATCTCGGGAGCCCTGTTCAAGGCCGAGTTAACACCGCTGTGCCTGGCGAAGAAGATATCCTTCCTGTAGGTGTTGAAATCCCTCTCATCGGCCCAGGCCACCAGAGGCCTGTCATCATTATCGTATGCCATGATCGGATTGCTCTGGGTTGTGGGGTCCGATCCGTACCTTTCCGTATCATCCACCCTCATGATGCTGTCCCAGTTCCTTCCTCCGTCCGAGGAGTTCCTGAAGAAGATCTCGCCGTCGTCAAGTCCGGGAACATCCCTCTGCCATACAACGGAGACCAGACCATCGCCCAGGGCGGATACATGCGGGTTTATGTCGACGGTCTCATCGGGGGCCATGGCAACCCTTACATTGTCCGAAAACGTCTGGCCGCCGTCCTCGCTTCTGGTAAACCAGATCTCATCGGGTCCGGCCCTCTTGTCCGTCCAGGCGATATAGAGGTTCCCCTCATCGTCCAGGGTGGGTATGGCCCGGGTTCTTGAATTATACCCTATGTCATCGGTGAACTCCACCTCCTCCGAGAATGTCGCACCTCCATCATTGGATACGGCCAGATAGGGTTTCATACCGTATGTCCCGTCCCGCCCATCCTGCCAGGTGACATAGACATCGCTACCAAGCATGACCGACCTGATGAAATCGTGGTTTCTATGTTCATCGTGCAGCCTCCTGTCGGAGTTGATCATCTGAGGGGCTGACCATGATGAGGCCCCGTCCGTTGAATATGAGCTCCACACGTTTCTGTATGCTCCCTCCTGGTTTCTGTCCTCCCAGACGCAGAGTAAATGCCCCGTCTCGTTCATCAGGAGATCGGGTTTGTGGGAATCCCAGTTCTTCATCTCTTTCTCCGGATCATCGTAGATCTTTGGAGGATCGATCCTGATCGACCTTGTGAAGTTCTCCCCATCCTCTGCCCAGGCCAATCTGATCTGGGCGGGGTCGAAGCGGTTGTCCTCCCATGCAACGTAGACGGTGCCGTTTTGGGCAAGTACCATCGAGGGGAACTGCTGGTCCGTATCGTCGTTCGATTCATTTCCGTCGATAAGATTGTCATCCACCCTGGTCTGAAGAGCCCACGTCATTCCGCTGTTATCGGAGTGTGCGATCATAACATCGTTGAAGACATAGGACGTCTTGCTGTGGTATACGACGTAGATCCTCCCCTCATCATTAACGGCGATATCCATCGGGATCTGATCGTGGAACCTGTCGTTCCAGTTGACCATGGTGTTCGCGGAGAAGATCGGCATTCCTCCGGATACATCATCGGAAACAATTGCGATCATAGGCAGGGTGAGTAAAAACACAATAAACGAAACAACGATCGTTCTTCTCATAGTATGGATCCCTCCAACGGTCCATGTGGAATCATGCTGGAACAGAGGATGCAAATGTCTACTAGGTATATTAACGGTTTGTATCTGTGGAAGATGATAAGGATCGATCTGCACCGGAAGGAGCATTTCATCTCGGATCAATGGTAGGGGATCGGGAAAAGGTGGCAGTCAGAAGGGCAAATATTTCCTGTTAGGCTTAAACATTGCTTAGCTCTTAAGCAGGAAAACCTTGGAAAAATCGGGGATTTTTCCGGTGGTATGAAAACCTGAACTATACCTATACACCTGGTTTTCATAGCCCCGCACAATAGTGAAAAACTATTATAGCCTATTGTGCTGGGTTTTAATTTAGGCTTAAACATTGCTTAGCTCTTAAATTAAAAAAGGGGGCCCCGAAGGGCCCCGTAGTCGACCAAAACCCTGCACATCAATAGGATATGTATGGGTATCCGCCGAAGGCGTCGAACGACTCCTCCACGTGTATGTTCTCCTCGGTTATGATGACCATGTCCATGACCACATATCCGGCCATGACCCCCTCGGGGACCATGAAGTAGAAGCCCAGTTTGTAGAAGGTCATCCCGCTCCAGTATATCCAGATGCCGTTGCCCTGAAGCGGTGCATCTCCCGGATAGTTGGACACGTTGAGGAAAGGCAGCTTCAATCCGGAGTGTCCAATACCTGTGAGGGGGTCCACGTATGGGTCATCCGGTCCCGGGACCGGGTGGCCATTGTACGTGTAATCAGCAGGGTTGAACGTCTCGAAGTTCATCTCCTTCACGATCTTTTCAGGATCCAGTTCATCCAGGCCCAATTCGAATACAGGATAGTCCGTCGTCTGCGGATTGTAGATCCATGGGTTCGTCATGGATCTATCAAATAATCTTGGTATCCCGTCTCCGTCGATATCATCATCAACATCATAGGATACGTTGTCCGATGGTCCTTCCCATCCGCCGAAGGCGGCGGGATCCACATCGATCGTACCGTTGTGGAACCTTATACTGACGTTCAGATTCCGGTAGTATTCCTTGAGGAAGAACTCGGATTCGGGATGTCCGTCCTCTATTCCGATTATGATCTCCATGTAGAGCGAGGTTCCCTTGTTCATGGTGGAGTCTATGATCCTGTACGGGAAGCCGTAGTAGTCATGGAGGAAGCACCCATTGCCGTCGAAGGCGACGAATGTAGGTGCGAGAAGCGCGGATACCGGGAACTGTTCGCCGGGCCCGAACCCGGGGACGTACCAGTCGAGTCCGCCGCCAGCCTGTGGGTAGCCGATCTTGTTGAGCGATATGCTCGTATCGAGCCTATCATCGGGGATCGTAGGCCTGGGATCCCAGTCGTCATCCATCCTGTCGGCGTCCGTGTCGCCGCTGGATGGGTCGGTATCATACATGTTCCACCTGTACCTCATTGGGTTCACGGGGGCCGGTCCCTTCTCCATCCAGCCCAAACAGTCCCCAAATGTGGTATATGATTTGTATCCGGGCATGGCCCTATCCTGGTTGAACCACAACACGGCGAAATCCTCGGGGGATATGGATGAGGGAGCACCGTTCATGTACCAAATTAGCCATGGGTTGATATTGTACAGTACGACATTGTAGGTATTGATCGGCAGCTCGCCGTATTCGAAGGCCTTGGTGAACCAGTACGTCCACCAGTTGTACCTGCCGTCGGTCAGCTTGGAGAAGCCCGAGCCCGTGTTCTTGAGGGAGTGGTCGTTGTTCCACCTGTCGGGAATCCACCTGCCCCCGCCGGTCTCGTTTGTAACCTGCTCGTATCCGTACTCCTCCCTGGAGTTCTTGTTGATCGGGCCGGGTGCATAGGCCTGCATCTCCTTATCGTCGGAGATATCGTCCCCGTCGGTGTCGTTCCTGTTGGGGTTGAGCCTGAAGCGGTATGCAATACGGGTGGTCCGCTCCGGGTCCTCTCCACCGCCCCCGAAACGCTGAGGTGTATTCCATGCCCAGAACCACAGGCAGATATCCTGCTCCTCGATGTTGAGGATGCCGTCATCGTCGTTGTCCTCCCAGGGGTCCGGCAGGCCGTCGTTATCGGTGTCAACGAGGTGTCCGTCGGTCGAGTCCCCGGATCCCAGCTCGACACCGTCTATGAGCATGTCGTTATCCGTGTCCCAGTCGTTGGGATCCAGTCCGAGTGCGATCTCCTGTGCGTCATTGAGTCCGTCCCCGTCGGTGTCCGGGTTGTTGGGGTCGGTTCCCAGTCTCATCTCTTCTGTATCGGTTAGACCGTCTCCGTCATCGTCCGAGTTGCCGTCCCCGTCGCCATCTCCATCTCCACCCGGTGCGTTTCCGTCGCCACCGAGGCCTTGATCGGCTCCACCACCTCCGCTACCTCCGGTGCCGTCGTTGCTGTAGTCCCAGGGGAACGGGTCATCCGGGTCCAGCAAGCCGTCTCCATCGGTATCGGGGTTTGTCGGGTCGGTCGCCCTGTAGATCTTCTCCCCGGTCTGGGTGTCCATGTATGCAAATCTGTAATATTCGGCATAGTTGTCGTAGGGATGGTCCACTACATTGTAGTTGGCGTTCTCCTCTCCTCCGAAGTAGTCGAAGTCGTCCTTGGCATCCGATGGGTCCACCGGGCTCATTCCGCTCTCTACCTCCCATCCGTCCGGCAGTCCGTCCCCGTCGGTGTCCCAGTTGTTGGGGTCCGATCCGGCTGCGAACTCGGCCACGTTGTTGAGTCCATCCCCGTCGGGATCGTAGTCCGCATCCTTGTTGGAGAGGGGGTTCAGGCCTTCCGTGGTCCCGATGACCGTTATTGATATCATGGTCATCAGAGCCACTATGGCCATTGCTGTAATCTTGCTGAATTTTTCATCTGCCATGCCGATCACCCATATTCAAGTTAGTGTAATAATCCAGAGGGGGTTTTATTAACCTTTCGTCTACATGTGAATGCTATCACTCCATTACAGCTAGAGAGGTTGCCTCTTCTGGTCGTCTTTAACTTTCTACACCCTATTAGATATTCATGTAATAAGGCTTTCGGGTTTAACCGTGTCCCTCTGTTGCATGGTCTATGTCCTTATACAGTGAATCGACCGTATCCGCCTCCTCCTCCGAGAGCAGTTTCAAACCGAGAGAGAAGAAAGCCTTCTTCACGTCCCTGAGTACCTCTCTCTTCTTTTTCCTGAAGTCAAACGAGAAGCTGGTGATCGTCCAATCCGTGATATTGGATGTCCCCACAAGGCCTTCCGATAGGTCGGAAGGGTCTGATCTCTGCTGAAACCTTCTAAGCGATAGGGTCGCGATCGGGCTGTTGTTCTTGAAGACGAGGAACCCCTTTCCCTTTGGAATGGTGTCCTTGATGAACCGAAGGGAGACCCTGTTCATCCTGTCCTTTGGCGATAGTATGATAAGATCATCATCCGAACCTCCGCCCTCATCTTCCCGGTCATATGCTGACCTGTTGAGCGATGATCGAACCTCTTCGATTCCCCATACCTTGGACCCTTCGACCGAGTATATGATCTTGGGGGGGGTACAAAGGGACAACCGTCTCTGGATATGATCCTTTGACAGCTCGCCCAGTAATACCCTGAACTTTGCCCTATCGCAGATGGAGGGCGAATGGTTTATCACATCCTGATATGTGAAGGTTCCAAGGTTCCTGGCCGCCCTGAGGATCCAGGCTCTTTGATGAACACCTCTATCCTTTTCGCAGCGGTTACCAAGTTCCCAGAAAGGAACCCTGGCCTTTCCCCATGCGTCTTCCATGAGGAAACCCATCTTGATCAGTTCCGTCAGATCCTTCTTTTCGAGAAGGATCGTGGCCTGTCCTGTTTCATCCGCCTCGGAGGTGAACCCCTCCAACTTGTTTTTCAGGTTTCGATCCATTCCGGATCTGAGAGATCGTGACATGGGGGACAAGGTGGAGATAATCTCCTTCGTGGACCATATGGGACGTGGTTGATCGATCATGGCCTTGTAAAGAGTGTATTTTTTAGTTATATCCTTGAGGTCCGGTAATTTTTCACTCCAGAAGAGGGTGAGTTCAGACCAGTCCAGTGCAGTTTTTTCCGATATCCCCATGATGGATCTGATGGGGCTTTGCGCATCCTCCTTCATGATCACCTTTATCTCTACAGCCTTGTCAGGGTTGGGCCTTGGGTGTCGGTGCGTTCCTAGCCTACTGAGGAGCTCCCATCTATCGCTGACACCTCCCAGATTCATGATCACCTCAAGGGGATGTTTTGGGCGGCTTATCCTGGAAAGCCCCTGATTGATGAACATCCGCTCCAGAAGGACATCGTCGGTAATGTCCTCCACGACCTCCGCCCCACGGAGGAGTATCCGCCCCGATGCGGTCTTATGTTCTTTGAAACCCCCCTTGAGAAAAAGCTCCACAGCGGATCTGGCCGCCTCTCCCGCAGGGATTCCCATGATCTTCTCGATGATCACAACGTCGAAACCCAGTTCTTCGTACCTTGAGATCGCATGAATGAATGCAGAGGTATTCCTCTCCAGTTCGTGGAATGCTTCCACTTCAATGTCCAGGATCCTGATGGAATCCCGTGTCTCGAGGATCTGTGCGAATCCGCTGCAAGATCCGTTCTTGAGGGAGATAAGTTTCGTGCTTCTCGCTCCACGAACTCTCTCTTTTTCTGACCAGGACGGAGCCTGCCCGGTTAATAGTAAACCGGGATCGGTCACAGGAAGTGCGATGAACTCATCCATATCGGGACGATCTATTGTGATCCCGTGATGATCCCTTATCATCAACCAGATGGACAGCTTCCCTTTGGAATGACCGCTCCCACCTTCCATGGGGCCTCTCGGTCCCGGAAAAAGAACGACCCGCCCCTCGCTAACAGCCGATATTATCCCTGGGGGATAGAAACCTCCTTCCCAGTTGAACAGCTTGGACAGCTCTCTCAGCGTGAAGGGGCCGAACCTCTTGAGGAACTTGCAGATCGATTCGACCTCCGCCAGGGTCCTCTCTTCCCCGTCAAATGGGGGCAGCGAGGTGACCATTAACTCCTCGGATGCGCCGATCAGC
>JAUVLN010000123.1 GCA_030600725.1 Thermoplasmatota archaeon
GCTGCTCAGGATCGGTTGAAACGGGTCGGGGCGTGTCCCCCCTACCTTTTTTTCCTCAGCGCCTTCAGGACCCTCTCCGCAGTGGCCCTGCCGACACCGTCGATCTCCATCAGGTCGTCCAGTTTCGCCCTGTTGAGGTCCTCGACCGTCCTGAACCTGTCGGCGATTCCCTCTCTCACCTTATCGTTCAGTTTCGGGACCCCGTTGAGGAGCTCCTTGATGCTTATCTCATCGGAACCGCCCTCCTTTTCCCCCTTCCGGGCGGGGGATGTTTTCCTCTTGGGTTCTGTCTTCTTTGAGGCTTTCCCACTTTTCGCCTTCTTCTGACCAGGGAGCAACGTTTTTCCCGTCACGTGATCCTCGGTGAGGTCGATCTTCTCGTACCCGCTATCGGAGAGTATGTGGAGTTCCATCCCAAGGTTCCTCTCCTCCTCGATCCTCTCGAATGTGGCCTGGAGGACATCCAATGCCAGCTGCACGGCCTCGTCCCTCGTGATGTCCAGGGAGTGTTTCTTCTCAAGTATCGCAAGCCCCTCGGTGTAGCCTCTGCCTATCGCGGTGGCGGTCCTCTCCTGGTAGATACCCGAAGGGTCCGTCTCGTAGAGGTGATAGCCGTACTCATCCTTACCGCCGAATATAAGGGCCGTACCGAAGGGTCTGACCCCTTCGTACCTGGTGTAGATCTCGTTGATCTTCGAGACCCAGCTGATGAGGGTCTTGATGTCGGGCTCCTCGCCGTAACGCATCTTCTCCTCCTGTGCCTTCTCCCGAAGGAGGTCGACAAGAACCCTGGTATCCGCTATCAGCCCCGATGCTGCGGTCCCCACAGTTGGCGTGATCCTGTAGAACTTCTCGAGGTCGTCCTCCTCGATCAGGGAGTTGTAGACGGATTTGTCGATCCCGAAGAGGATGCCATCCTTGAACCTGATCCCCATTGCCAGGCCCCCCCGTCTTATCGCCTCCCTGGCATATTCGACCTGGTACATCCTGCCGTCAGGCGAGAATATCGTCGAAGCCTGGTCGTACGCCTCTTTTTCCTTTGGTCTCATCACAGTTCACCCTGGGCCTTTGTGTTATCTTTCTTCGAGAAGATGTTCTTCCAGAAGGGTTTCTTGTCCGCCTCTTCCCCTCCGCCGAGAAGCTCCCTCTTGGGTTCCGGGGCCGCAGACGGCTCTTCGGGCCCCACCGGCTCGTCGGTGGTGATCGCAACGTTGAACTCCTCTTCCGGAGGTGCGAGCTCTTCCCCGTATCTCTCTGCGTAAAGCCTCCTGAGCCTCTCCCCGTGCTCCGAACCTGCGGAGAGGCGGTCAATGCTGTGTTCGATCTCCTCGATCGTGAGCGTCGAGCGTTTCCTGTACGGTTTGACCGTCACCTCGGAGGTTTGAACCGATACGACCTGTATGGATCCCTCCTCCGGGATCGGCCTGCTATCTTCCCCTGGCTTTTCCTTTA
Organism: Thermoplasmatota archaeon; assembly: GCA_030600725.1. Classification (GTDB taxonomy): domain Archaea; phylum Thermoplasmatota; class Penumbrarchaeia; order Penumbrarchaeales; family Penumbrarchaeaceae; genus JAGLEG01. The sequence continues at coordinate 1,453 of JAUVLN010000123.1, forward strand.
TCTTGATGGGATAGCCAAGCTCGATGAGCTCATCCTTGTACGGTCTCAGGGCCTGAGCGAACTCCTCTTTTGTGATCTTACCCTGTACACGGAGTTTATTCATCTTGATGAGCTTCCGCTCGGCCTCCTTGAGCCTCTTTTGATGTTTTCTGTCGGATGGAGCCAAACCCATACCTCCGTCTTGGAATGGACCCCGATTATCGTGGGGGTATAAGTGTTTTCTTGAACAACGAATGATGCACGCCGCCCGTTATGTTGGATAGTAATGGATTTTTCCGCAACGGTTAAATATGCGGTCTAAGATAAGCGCTTTCCATTCACATACATGATCATCGATGATAAATTTCAAATCACTATACGGAGGCGAACACATGGACGATCTCTCGAATCTTTCTATGATCAAGCGCGTCATAACGCTTAACGGCTTGACGGATGCCATTATCAACTCCTACAAGGAGCACAACATGAGCAAGGAGGATGCCCGGAACATGGCATATCACGTTCTGAACTTCTTCGGTTTCGGGGACCGGATAGTGGATAACATCCTTGAACCCGAGGACCGGGACCTTTTCTACATGCTGGAGGATTTCGGCCTTCTCGTCACGCAGAGGGAGGAGACGACCCTGTACGACGGCCGGGAGTGGAGGATCCACTACTGGCTCCTGAAGAAGAACGCCATCAGCAACGCGTGCCTCTCCTCCAACACCCGCGGCGGCGAGGATGATGATCAGTACGCAATCTACAACGATATGCCAGACGACATATGGAACAGGGAGAGCTTACCGGAATAACCCTTTTCGACGGTGGCCAGCCCTGACATTTAAAATGCTTCATTCGGTACGCTTCCAGCGTTTCATCGTGGTTTGTCTCAGAGGACCATAAACACTTAATAGGCCGAATTTATTGGTCCCTTGCAGCCTATAGTATATAGGTATCGAGTAGGATGATGCCGACGGTTCGGCATCCACCGGAGGGATATTCCATGAGAAAAGCGTATCTTCTGAGCCTGCTGTTGGTCGCTATGTTCCTGGCACAGCCCATTTCCGCCATGCCAATTGGAGCAAACGGAGACAGCGTTGATGAGACGATCACCGATGACGTAGCCATTGTGGAGGAGAACCTGGATGAGCTGATTCTGAAGAGGGGCGGCGGGGATGTACCTTACTACGATCTAAACGATCTCGTTGATATCGGGGCCGCGACGAAGCAGGTCATCCCGATGGAGACCTTCAACGGCCTTGAGGACCTCTACAACCTCAACCGGAACTCCATGCCCTTAGACCGGATGCCCACAAGGGCCGATTCGTGGAAGGATGAGAACGACGATTACAGCAATGCAACACCGATCGATGACGGTGATTCCATCGAGAACAACGTCACCTCCCACATCATAGGAACTTCGGTCTATTACGACGATCAGGATTTCTACCTGGTCAACCTCACCGTGGATGGCGCCAACAACACCGTGGACAGGCTCAACATCACCATCTTCTCCAACGACTCGGTGAAGGAGTCCACCCACCTGATCGTGGAGTGTTTCGGGAGAGACTATCTCCTTCGGCAGTACATATCGGTGGATTTCCAGGTGACAGGCGGGCTTTTCGGGAACACATCGTATATAGACGTTCTTCCCGAGGGCATGTCCGGAGTCAACATGGAATTGCCCTATTATATCAAGGTGTATTCATTCAACGATACCAGGATCAACTACACGCTTGACGTGGACCTGATCCCGACCGCGAGGACGGAATGGAACGGCTTCTTTCAGTCGGGAACCTTTACCAACAAGACGAACCTCCCCCCCAGGCTCTCGTCGATCCATTCGTCACAGGACTACTTCGATTGGTACGACCTCACACCGTACATTACAGAATCGGGACTTGATATGGCCCGTGGGGACACCTTCGAGATGAGCATGAACGTGCAGATGGCGACCGAGGTCAGGGATCCCCAACTTGGATATGCCGGTCCGGGATTGTGGGGACAGCAATTCCTCACGGCATCTATCATGTTCGTTTATTTTATATTTTACAATTACACGGCGGAGCGGTTGGATATATACAACCTCGGAGGGGACATCCCTTATGCGAGCCTTCTTTTCGGCGCTAATGCAAAGACCGTCGCCGTAGGGGTATCGGAGCAGATCAGCGACGCCTACATCGGCGTCTCCCCGCTCCAGCTGTGGATATTCAACAATAACGGCTATGTCGGCACCGAGACGGATGCTCATATCAAGTACAATATAACCAATATATTCGCCAATCTCATACCTCCCAACGATCTGCCCACCTTCGATCTTGAGATCCCCGATTTCCAGTTCGAGGAGGACACCGGCCCCCTGGTGAATGCAACTGACCTCAACCTCTACTTCTCCGATCCCCAGCCGGAACACGATGCGGATCTGAGGTTCGAGGTCGAGGGCGCGGGGAACAACCCATCACAGTTGACGTTGGATATCGCCGGTGACGGCCAGATGACGATCTCGGTCACCGATAAGCACTGGTTCGGACAGGGTGAATACAGGATCAAGTGCTTCGATTGGGGAAGGGATTGGAAACCGAACAACGGGGACGAGATAGCGGTCTATTCCAACTGGTTCGACATCTACGTGACATCGGTGAACGACGATGCCTACATATCGAAGGTGGACCTGCCCACCGGTGGAACCCAGACCAACGACCACAGGCCGGTATTCATGTCCCTGGCCCAGGGGTCCACCCTTCAGACCAAGAAGATCTACGGTATCGACGACGACGAGGAGGACCAGGGAAAGATAGTATACATGCACAATTCGACCTCTTCGAGGTTCACCCTCAACACCTATGGCCAGTTCACGTTCAGGCCGACGAACGAGGATGTAGGGCACCTGTGGGTGAACGTAACGATAGATGACGGCCACACGCCCTCACCGGACGATTTCTGCATCCTCCACTTCCAGATAACCAACAAGAACGACGAACCCACGATATCACAGGTGGAGTGGAAGGACAAGGCGATCACGAGGGAGGTAAATGATGATACCACCGAGATAGTATTCAGGAATGTGGACGAGGGAACCCTCATCAACCTGACGCTCACGGCTTCCGATCCGGATATCGAGATAGGCCAGATAGACTGCCTGTCATGGCTTTCGGACAACAACCTCTGGGAGATGGCAAAGCATCCGTATGATCCGCAGAGGGCCTATCTCACCTACACGCCGACCAACGAGGATTCCCTTATAGGCGAGGTGAGCACGTACATCACCGTCATGGACGCGCAGGGAGAGGCCAGCAGCGACCTCAGGATCACGCTTATGGTTGAGAACGTCAACGATAGACCGGTGATACTGACCGTAAACGACGAGGTGCCGGTGGAGGGCGAGGTGTATCTCAATACCGGGAACGGCAAGAACGGGTTCGAGGACGAGCCATTCGTGCTGACCGTCGTTGCCAACGATATCGATTACAGGGATGAGCTATCCTTCTCCATCAACACCGCCGAATTCCAGAGGACGAAGGACATCTACAACGATTTCAAGATGAACTTCACCATAATACCGCCCCAGGAGATGACGGGCAACCACACACTAATAGTAACGGTTATGGACAAGCTCGGGGCAAAGACCACGGTGAAGGTCCTGTACCAGATAGTGGGGACGAACGATCCGCCGGAAACGCCCAATATCAGGTATGACGACTTCGTACGGCTCATGATCGATACGCCCATCGATTTCGAGGCCATAGACAACGGGGACCCGGACGGCGAAGAGCTCACCTTCAGGTGGAACTTCGGAGATCTGTCTCCCATCGTTGAGGGCAAGAACGTCAACCACACCTATGCGGTCCAGGGGACCTACAAGGTGACCCTCATCGCAGTGGATGGTGCAGGGGCGGAGGCCTCGAAGGAGATACACATAACCATATACGAACCCGAGGAGATCATAGACCCCGATCTCGATACCGATGGAGATGGCATTCCCGACCTGTTCGAGGAGAGGTATACCTTCCTTGACAGGCTGGACCCCACGGATGCGGGCAAGGACGAGGACGGGGATGGTTTCTCCAACCTGGAGGAGTACCTGGCGGATACGGACCCCCTGGACCGGAACAAGCATCCGCTGGTCGCATCCTCGGATGACGGAAGCTCGACCGGCCTTCTGATATTGCTTATCGTCGTTGTGGCCGTGGTCCTGATAGGGATCATCTTCCTGGTGATGCTTCTGCTCAAGAAACCCGCGCCGGTCGCCCGGCAGATGATGTACGGGGCAGAGAACCAGCTTCCGCCCGGGGCTTATCCACAGGGTCAGTTCCCGCCCGCCCCGGCTCAGGTGGGCGTACTTCCAACATACAGGACGCAGGAACTGCCCCCGGCTCCCGTGGAGGAGCCCCCGAAGGAGGAGGATTACCTCGCCGGATTCATGGAGGAGGCGAAGAAGGAACTGGATGCATCATACGAGCAGCCGGAGGAGGGCAATATCTGGGTTCCACCGGAACAGGCGGAGGCATCACACGATACGGTCGCTGACCTTTTCGACGACGACGAGCCCACAGGTGAGGAGATGCCGCCGCAACCGCCCGCCCCCGAGGCGGCCACCCCTCAGGCACAGCCTCCGGTTCAGGAAGTTCCGACACCGCCGCCCGTTCCCCCGCAGCCTCCGTCGGAGTGACCCACTGAAAAATACGTCCGTGGTTGAGGCCACGGGGATATTATCGGTTGCTCAGACGAAGAGCATCCTCTCGAGATAGTCTATTAGCTCCGTTACAGGGACGTCCTGGATCGTGATAAGCGTGGTGTTTCCCACGGTGCCCTTCCCCGACCGTTTTGCGGTGAATATCCCGAAGGCGTCCAGCTCCTTCATGTACTGCCAGAACTGGGTATGGCCTAGCCCTTTTCTGTTGAGGCTCTCGCAGATGGCCTTGTACTCATCCTCGAGCTCACCGGTGGAACAGTAGGCTGTCCTGCGAAGGAGCCTTGCTGCGGCGAGAAGCATGATCTGTTCGTGCACGTTGATCTGCTGTATGGTCTCCTCGAACACGAATGGCTTCACATCCGCCTTGGCAAACCTGGCGTGCTCGGGGGAGACCGTGTCTGCCCCCTTCTCCTCCGCGACCATTCCGGATTTCT
>JAUVLN010000205.1 GCA_030600725.1 Thermoplasmatota archaeon
GTAACTACTGTCCATGAGAGGCAGTTCCATGAAAGAATACCCTCACAGGTCAATGATGTTATTGGTCGTCATGATCCTGGCCCTATCGATTGTCCTCACATTCTGCAAACCACCTATTACGGCGCAGAATGATACCTCCTCCAATCCCGTGAACGGGGCGGGGGAGTCGAAATCCGATTACCACAATAACCCATGGACGTACCTGCTGTTCTCCTTCATCATGACCTTCGGCCTCGTATCCGTCCTCGCAGGGCTCTTCGCTCTGAAATTCGGCCAGAAGGGATCCCGCAAGGTGGCCCTGCCGATGGTGTTTGCGGGCATGGTCCCGTGGGGCGCCTGGTTCTATTTCAACTTCATCGCCCATGCGAGCTATCCCAACGATACGGTCTTCGACATCATACACTGGGTCGAGGCGCCCCTTCTGAAACCGTTCATGGCCGTGCTCGGAGTGGTCTTGGGTGCGGGTCTTGCGATATTCGTATTCCTAACCGCCATCGTCAGGTCCTGATCGTGGATCGTATATTGTTAGTGGATAGCGAAAGATCCCCTCGTTGATTTTCAGATACATTACTCAAAAATATGTTGAATATCCGTTCAAACTCCACCAAGAACGCATCCCTCGGCGCTGAACGACCCCAGGACCTCCCTTCCGAGGCGGACAGGGTCAACGACGACGACCTTCCCCGAGCCAGCTCTGGCAATCTTCCTTGCGGCATCCACAAAGGTATCGTCCTCTGCCTCCAGCAGGAATATCGTGAAGTTGAGCTCGCGGTACCTTCTGAGCTCCTTCACCTCGACAAGCGCCAGTTCCATGGAGACCTCCAGGTCCCCCGCCACCGGTTTTCCCGCCCTGGAGAGGTAGGCCTCCGGCAGGCCGTCGGTAATGAGGAACAGCAGATGTCTCTCCGACCTGGATGCGTCGAATAGGGATCTTGCGAGAGCGATTGATTCCTGGATGTTCGTGAAACCCCTGGGCTCCATGGACATCACCTCCCTGAGGGTGGCCACCCTGGGCCTCGTCGACACCGCGATGATATCCACCCGGTTCCTGGGATCCTCCCTCTTGACCGCGTGGGAGAGGGCGAGAACGGATCGTTTCGCAGCCTCCAGTCGGTTGTTCTCCTCCATGGACCCGCTGATGTCGATCAGAAGGACCGCGTGCAGATCCGATGTTGTGACCTCCCGGTAGACGACGATATCCTGGTCCTCAATATCCCTGTGGTTCGGATGCCGGGTCCTTGCATTTACAAGGGAGGTCAGGATATCCATTCTGGTCTCCTCGTGAACTGTCCTGAGCCTTCCCTTTTCGTAAACCCCCGCGTCCGATATCTGATGCCCGTGCAGGTCCTTCCTCCCCTCCCTTGCCTCCATCAGCTCACCGTAGATGAGCTCCGAGAACCTGCGGATGAGCCCCTCGGTGATCTCCCATCCCATGGCCCCTCCATTCCCCAACTCCCCCTTGTTCTGTATGAACCCCATATTCGACAGCGTTTTGAGGAGTTCGGACCTCATCTCATCCACCGAGAGCTTTTCCTTGAGCTTTTTCGATCCCTCCACCTCCTGCTCGAATGCCTTTTCCCGATTCATGATCTCGTCGCGTACCCGCCTATCCTCCGCCCTCCGCTCCGCAATCCTCCTGATGCGCTCCTCCCTCTCCCTGGCGAGCTCGTCGGATCTCCTGAGGGATCTACCCACGACCTCCTCCCTGAGAACCCTGCCAGCTTCCTGTTTGTACCATTTCGGGTCTGCGGCTGCACCCAGTTTGATCAATCCGCTGTCGTACCCCGTGCTATCGGATATCCTCTGGTTAACGGCGTTCTGGAGCGATCGGTCCCGATCCAACCTCTCCTCAAGGCGCCTCTCCCAGACATCAAGGTCCTTGGCGATGGAGGGGAAAGGCAGGGATATCGCCCCTTTTCTGGATACGCCTCCGTCCTTCCGGCCTCCCTTATCTCCCTTTTTCACCGAGAACAGTTTCCTGAGCCTGAAAAACGACCTTCTGATGAAAAAGATCGCTCTGGCAAGCAGCCTCTTGAGCCACATAAGAAAGCGGCGCAAAAGGGAGAGCTTCTCCACATAATCCCTCGTCCCCTCCCCCCTCTCAAGCTCCATGATCAGCTCCGATGCAAGTATCTCCCCCCGGATCTCATCGGAGGAGAACCTGCGGAATGAGGTGTCGTCCTCGAAGATCCCGTCATCGACCATTCCTGAGCCCATCCGGCCTTTCTCAATGAGCTCCTTGATCGAATCGTCTACCCACCTCCTCCTATCCGAAAGGGACCGCTCTATCTGCCTGGAGATCCTGGATCTGATCTTGTCCATCCTCTCCGCGACCGCACCCTCCTTCCTCGCCTGGGTGAGGAAATCGTCTATGCCCTGGACACCATTCTCGGCAAGCCTCCGGATCAGCTCACGCTTTTCCCTCGTCGATATCCTGAACGGCCGATAGATCCCCTTCGAGCAATCGGGAAATACCACGCCGGCCCCTCTGATATGGGGATAGCGGATGGTGCCCTGATCGACCGTCGTCTGCTCACCCCCGAAAGCTCATTCACGCCTCTCGGTGCATCCGAAATCGGACATCCCGTTCATGATGGAGACGACCTGTTCGAGCACCTGCCCGTCGTCGAGCGTCCCGCGGTTCCTCTCCATCCTCAGGATATACTTTCTCAGCAGGTCGCCGTCCCCTCCGGCCGGGATCTTCCCGGATGATATCGCCCTTACAAGCTTTTCCGCCCTCGAAACAGACCCCTCCAGATCCCTCTTGAAGAACGTGCACCAGTACATCCTGAAGCCCCTCTCAATGTTCAGGTCAAGGGAGCCGGTCATGAACTCCTTGACGATCTCCTCGTTCCTCAGGAATGAATCCCCGCCCCGGGCCCTGATCCGGCCGTAGAGCGCATCCCTGACGCCCATGGAGAAGCACTCCTTTGAGACAAAGGGCTCCCTGGCCAGTTTCGAATAGGCGATCGAACGGGTGACTGTATCGAGGATCGTCCTGTTGGACCCCACCTCGGAGAGCTCCGGTATGTCCACCGAAAGGTCCCTCCATGCCTCGACGAGGAACACGGCCGCGTGCAGGAGGATCTCGGGGAAGAAAGCCTCCGCTCCTTTGTCTCCCAGTGCGATGTCGATGATGCTCCGGTTCTTCATATGGTCGCGGTTGTAAGCAATGTATATATTGCTCAACCTGTCGTTCAGGGGCTCGTTGATGGCATCAAGGTCCCGGAGATTGGATGTTGTGACGGCCACGAAGTTCGCCGGGAAGGTCTCCCTTGATTTCGCCGGCGTAACTATGCCCTCCTGAAGTGCCTGGAGCAGCACGTTCTGGGTTCCGAGGGGTAGTTTTCCCACCTCATCGACCATCAGAAGCCCCCGATTCGCCTGGAGTAGTTTGCCAGGCTCGAGGATCAGTGGGCTTGTGGGGTCGCCGATCTCCTCCAGTTTATGCAGGTTGAAGACACCTGTGAGGTTGTCCGGAAACACCTCTGACGACCCCTGCAGTCTGGCAAGTCCGTACCCCTCCTTCAGCAGGATCCTCTTCACGGGAACGCTTTTCGGGTCCACGTTCGAGGGATCGAAGATATCGGCCCCGGAACCGAACCTCGACTGGCATGAGGGGCAGCAGGGGACCCTCCTGAAAAAGGCGGGATCCACCACCGACATGGGGTCGTCCTGTACGGGGCACCCGTCGACCGTGTATATCTCCTTGGGAAAGAGCGTCCAGAGCTCTTTTGCCAGGCTCGTCTTCCCCGTTCCCGATGGACCGAAAAGCAGTATATGGCTTCCACCAATAAGCGCTGCGATGAATGTGTCCAGGACCTCCGGGTCAAGTACAACGTTCCTGAATAGAAGGGCTATCGCCTCCTTCCTCGAGTAGCCCCTGGACCTGAGGGAGTTCAACTCCTCCAGGATCCTCCCGCCAAGCGCCTCCTGCGCGGTCCTGGGAACGTATCCGGAGTCCTTGAGCGATGCTGCATCTTCATGATCCTTGGAAACCATGTCCATATCCTCCTGAAGGCCGGAACCTATATCGGTTCTACCGGTTTGGGAGAAGAGCAATGGTTATTATAATTAAGTTGGTATCCCTGAAAAGCCGTTAACCCTGATGTAGGTGAAATACATGAAATCGGACGAAATGCCCACCGTTCTCATCACCAGGTCGCTTCCCGAGGAGGGGATAGGGGAGTTGAGGGATTTCGCCCATCTGGACATCTGGGATAGTGAGGAACCGATGCCGAGGGATATCCTCCTTGAACGCGTCCGGAACGCGGATGGACTGATTCCCATGCTGAGCGATAGGGTGGACGGGCGCCTGCTGGACAGCGGTCCGAAACTCAGGGCTATCGCGAACTATGCTGTCGGTTATGACAACATTGTCCTTGAGGAGGCCACAAAAAGATCGATACCGGTGATGAACACGCCGGATGTCCTCACGGATGCGACCGCGGACATCGCCATGGCCCTCCTCCTTTCC
>JAUVLN010000199.1 GCA_030600725.1 Thermoplasmatota archaeon
AAAAATAGGGGCGATAACCGCCCCCCGATATCGGCCGATGTGTACTCTATCCTATCCGAATAGTGCACCAAGGCCGGCCATGGCCTCCTCTTCCGAGGGGGCCTCTTCCTCTTCCTTCTCCTCTTTCTTGGGGGCCTCAGAGGCACCGCCGGCTGCGGGAGCAGCTGCGGCGGGTGCAGCGGGTGCTGCCACGGCGGCCTTGACGGCCTCCCTGATGTCCACACCATCCAGCGATGTGATAACGGCCTTGACCCTTGCGGCGTCAGGGCTGACACCAGCGGCTTTTAGAACCTTGGTGAGTCCATCCTCGTTTACCTCTTTGCCTGCGGAATTGAGCAGCAGGACACCGTAAATGTATTCCATATCTTTCATCCTCCTTTTGTTTTATCTTGATCTAACCGAACAGCGCTCCAAGTCCTCCGATGGCGTCCTCCTCGGACACCTCCTCCTCTTCCTCCTTGGGGGGGGCCGCCTCTGCGGGGGCAGCTGCCTCCTCTACCGGGGCAGCTGCCGATGCAGCGGTTGCATTTCCCAGGAGGGCCTTGAGGTCATCATCCTTGGCCTCGGCGGTCAAAAGACCCGCCAGGGCCAGCATGTTTCCGTAGGCCTTGGACAATATCAGTTCCTTGCTCTCGTCGTTCATTATACCCGCGTGGACCGCGAGGTTCAGCGCCTCCGATCTGGCCTTTGCCAGGAGCGGCACTGCGGTCTGCGGCGTCATGTAGGCAGCATAGACCGCCAGGTTGAACGCCATCTGTGCCGCGGCAGTGAGGTTCTGTTTGTATGCATCCATGTCGATGTCAAGGTCGGCCGGACTGTAGAACTGGCCGTTCTCCCATGCCCCACCGATCTGGACGCCAGCGTTGAAGGGGAATATCTCCAGTTTCGCCAGCATCTGGGCGAGGTCACGTGATATCACGCCCCCCTCCTTGACAGGGGTGACATTCTTTTTAATGACCACTTTACCCTTGACGATGGATGCGGGGATCCCCACCTTACCGAACTCGCCCACGATGGGACCTGCTGGGAATGAGGTCTCCCCCGCCTCGATGACGATGTCGAAGGGGGCCTTCTCACCGCCCTTTGCGGCCATGGGCTGCATGTTATCCTTGAGTATCTTGAATAGCGTGAAGGGGTTGAGGTCGGTTCCCAGGACAGCCGCCTGGCCGTCCACGGTCCCGGAGAGCTTGTCGATGCCCTCCCTCTCATCCTTGAGGCCCTCAAGGGCTAATCTGATAAGCGACTTCTTGGCCACCTTGAACCTCATCCGGTCCCGAAGCTTCGCCCTGATCTGCATGAGCTGTATGCCGGGGATATCGTCCACCCGGACGATGGCCACCGTCTTGTACGACCCCATGAGATCCTTGAGGTCCTGGACCAAATCCTTCTTCCAGGCTGCGACATGGGCCATGTCACTTCACCTCCAACCGGATGGGCGGCCCCATGGTAGTCTTCACGTATGCGGAGTGGATGTTCATCGCGCCCCTTTCGAGCCTGGATTTTACCCTTGTGAGCACCGCGTCTATATTCGCGGCGATGTCATCGGCCGACATGGTGGTCGTTCCCACCGCCACGTGGAACGTCCTTCTGTCCTTGGTCCTGATCTTGACCGTCTTCTTCAGGTTTGCGATGATGGATGAAGGGTCCGCTCCCGGGGGCAGAGGCCTGGGCATCTTCCCCCTGGGTCCCAGTATAACACCTAGGTTCTTACCAACAACGGCCATCAAGGGCGCCTCGGCGATGAAGAAGTCGAAATCGTTAACCATCTTCTTGGTCTGGGCCTTCTCCTCGGCCAGCTCCTCGATCTCCTCGGCAGGTATGAAGTGGTCAGCAACTCCCTCGGCCTTCCCCTTCATCTCCGGTCCACCGAACACAGCGATCTTGAGATCCTTGCCCCTTCCCTTGGGAAGCATGATCTCCTCGGTCAACCTGTTCTTGGGATTGGTGAGGTCGACATCCTTGAGGTTAACGGATATCTCGACGCTTTCCAAAAAATTTCTCTTGGGCGCCTTTTCAAGCGCCTCTTTCACGGCCTTTATTGTGTTTTCCACTGTCATCATTTCACCCCCGTGTAGTTTTACAAGGTCTCTTCAGGAGGACCTCTCCTACCCCGGAAGCTCATCATATGAGCCTTTGATCATGAACCGAGGGCCCCGCTATACTGGCCCTCACTTATAAGCTTTTGTACCTCTCTCGGGTCCTTGCCATCCACCTTGATATGGAGTGATACAGCCGTACCGATCACCTCTTTCACGGCATCGGAGAGCTCCTTTCCCGAAAGCGAATCCCTCTTCATCCTCGCCACCTTAACGGCCTGTTCGATCGTCAGGCTGACCGACTCACCGGCCTCCTTGTCTCCCGGAGCCTTCTCCATCTTCAGCTCCTGAAGCAGGAGGGAGGATGTTGGAGGGGTGCCGACCGTTATAGTGTACTCCTTGGTCTTGGGGTCCACCTCGATCTTGACCGGGACCTTCATGCCCGCGAAATCCTTCGTCTTCTCGTTGATATCCGATACGACCTTGCCAATGTTCAAGCCCAACGGACCCAATGCCGGCCCCAGGGGTGGCCCCGCTGATGCCTTTCCTCCGTCCACAAGAACTTCTATCTTCTCACTCATCTGGTCGAACCTCCAATGGTCATTATGGCTGTTGTGAGAGGGGCTTAAGTGGTCCTCATATTAAAAACTGTAGGGTAATGGGTGAGGCATTTATGGGTGGTGGTCTCAAAAGTATAATATGGACACGGGGAATCACACATCCAGATGAAATCCTTTCCGCTGCGGTTTATGGCCATCATTATTTTGGTCATGGTCCTGTTCTCATCCTGCCCGGCCTCGGGAGGGGATCCCAACGTTAACCTTCCGGACCTCCTGATCGAGGATCTCCGTGTGGAGGCGGGCGTCGACTCCTATGAGGTAACTGTTGTCATCCGCAACTCGGGCACCGCTTCCTCCGGGGATGTGATGGGCTCGCTCACCGTCGAGGAGGACATCTCCACGGGGGAATACGACCTGATATCGGATTTCTCCATATCAAGTATAGCTTCGGGCGGCCTTTACAATGTGACCAGGCGTTGGGTTCCATCGAGCACGGGCTTCCACCGGATATCCGCCGTGATAGACGTTGACGGGGAAGGTTCGGAGATATTCAGGTACAACGATATCGACATCGTGGAGATCTCCATCCCGGATAGGATCGAGGTGTCCTCCTCCCTGGATGGGAACCCCGATCCCGAGGTGATTGGCAACTTCTTCAGCGGCGTCCCGCTTCCCGTGGATTTCATGGTAACGCTCCCGGAAGTGGATGATATGGATCTGATCGACCACGTGCAGATCGAGCTGGATGGCGTTGGCAGGTTCGCCCGGTTGACGGCGGACGGCTCATTTTCCACCTCATTCGACCTGGGGACCTGCGGTCCGGGCGACCATACCCTTTCGGTCAACGCCTCCGTGGCCGGGATACCTCTTCCGGTGGAGTCGAAGACGGTGAGGATATCCCCACTCCCCTCCTGGATCACGGCATCCTCCTCAACACATCTTGGATTCAACTCATCTCTCGAGGCCTACGAGCTGACCGGTTTTCTGGAGGTTCCCTCCTGTGTGTTCACCCCCACCGTCGACGGCCTCGAGGGCTTCAGGGACCTCGTTCTGTTCGACGGGCCTGCCGATATGATGGTGGACGGCTACGTACTGCTTGACGGGACGACCACCCTGGACATCCGGGGCGACCTGAGGGTGAAGTACGGAGAGGATCCCTGGGCGTCCTCTTTCAAGGTCCGCTCCTATCTCCCCTCGCCCGACGGTCCTGCCGTGATCGAGATATCCTCCACTTACCGGATAACCATCGATGTCGGGACGCTTCGTTTCGACCCCTTGACGGTCCTTGACCTTACCCCGGATGGGGCCGTTGTTTTACCCGTTGAACACGTTCTCGAGGGGAACATCACGCTTGATGGCACACTGGAGCTATCGGATGGCTCTTCCCCCCCCTGGATCGGGATGAGCGTGATGCTGGATATGGAGGGCCATGGATCGTTCTCCTTCACATCGAGGGAGCTTGGCCTCAACCAACCGGTCCTGTCGATCGATTCCTCCCTGCGCTGGGACAGCCTGCACGAACTGGAAAGCGGCGGGTCCGGGTGGACGGGTTCGGGAGATGTGATCTGGGATGTCGAACACGGTCTGTTCGACATGGGGATCGTCGAGGGGGATCCCGGGATCGACCCGGATATCGTGGAAAGGGGAGGAGAACACCAACTGGAGATGACATGGGATGATGGAAACTGGGGCATGGTATCCATCTCCGGCAGAACCGGAACGGTCAGCTCGATCGCATACAGGGAGGGGTTTTCGGAGGTGGAGGTCAGGAGCAATAACCTGGCCAAGTCAGATCCCAGGCTCGTCTACATCAACGGCTCTGTCCCCCTTGTGATCTGGGTGGAATCCTCCTCCTATTCCACCGATATGGTTACGAGGTCGGGATCGAGGAGGTTGATGTACTCACTGGGCGAGGATCTTCATGCTGGCTTCTCGGAGGCCCTGAACCTGACCGGGGGCGCATACATCGATTCCCAACCCTCTCTGG
>JAUVLN010000049.1 GCA_030600725.1 Thermoplasmatota archaeon
GAAAGCACCTATTACTGTTAGAAAAAAACGACCCTGAGCGGTCTCGGTATCAATGTTTTCGGTTAAGGATACCAGCCGGACTCGTAGGTTCCTCATCTCTTCAATGATATTCAGGAGATGCTGGACAGACCGACCCAATCAATCCAGCTTCCATACAACCACAGCATCAAATGAACCTTTCCGCATATATTCAAGCATCCTGTTGAGTTCTGGGCGAGAGGTCTTTGCACCAGATATTCCCCTCTCCGCATAGACCTCTACGATTTTATATCCGTTCCGTTCACAATATGATTTAAGGGGATGGATTTGTTTTTATCTGTACGTGATTTCCAGCAGGAAACATAAAACCTTGGAGAATCACGGATCTGTGCACAGGTGGATCGAAAATGAGACCACACCGTTCATTTGACCTTTGACCTATAAGATTTTTATATAATACCCATCGCTAACATATCCTGTAGCCGAAGGCTTACCATGGAGGGGCAGACGATGAGTAACGATATGGGATCGAAGGTGAAGAGAGCCGGGACCGTTATCCTCTCGTTCATTCTATTATCGATGTTGATCAACGCGGTTCAGGGGGCGCCCATAGCCGTTTCCTTCGCCGACACGGTCGATGAGATGCTTGTGGATGAGGATCAGGACGGCCTCGCGGAATACCTCCGACTGAACGTGGGGATAACCGTGTATGTCCCCGGGTCCTACGGGCTATACGGAAAGATCGACGACGGTTCCTCGGTTGCAACCCTTGAACCGGTCCCCCTCGATATCGGAACGCACATCCTCGAGGTCGATTTCCCCGGCTCAGATCTGACCACGATAGAGAGGGAGGGCAGATATGCTGTCCATCTGGAACTATACTCGACGGATGCCTCCGTGGAATCCGTCTACCTTGACCTGACAACGGAGGGAACATACTCGCCCTCGATGTTCGAATCACCGGAAGGGGGTGCATTCACAACGGTCTCCATAGTCGGAGAGGACGTTGTGATCCTGAGCAGGGAGATGGAGATCAGGGTGAACAGGACCCTCCCGAAGCTAACCTACTCCTATTCCGGCCCGGCATCGATGGGATCCCGCGGGGCCATCGAATACAGGGAGGTGATCGCCTTCGACGATACGGACGGCGACGGAATGTGGAACCCCTCCGTGGACATCAAGAGGCTGGGTGCCGACCTCGATGATGTCGACTGGAACCTGATGACCGATTTCTCATCCGGATACGAAATCGCACTATACGGCATCGTCCCGCTCAGGGTGGTTGGAACCGCCACCGCCACATCGTACATGCGCCTCACGTTCATGTTCCACTCGGGTGCGCTCAGCCCCGAGGGGGACTCCCAGAAGTTCGACATAGAGATGGAGCTGATCCAGCCTCTGGAGGCGGATCACATCGCGATCATGCACACGCTCAAGGACCTCTCGGGGGATCAGACCATCGGTGAGACCGACGGATATGGCGACGACCCGTATGCCCTTACCCTTAACAGGGGCGGTAAGGTCCAGACGATATATTCGTGGGGGGACCTGATCGAGGTTGGAAAGGGAGAGCTGGAGGGGGAATCGAGTGCATACACGTGGTATGATCTTAGAGACGATGAGGCCGACATCTACTTCTCGTATCCCCTCGTGAACAACACCCTCATCATATTCCACGATCCCGTGATAGGGATAGACCCGGATAACAGGCCCCATCCGGGGGAGGATGACGATTTCCTCGGGGACAACCCCGTGATCCTCCTCGGCGGGCTGTTGATCGGAGGCCTGATAGTTGGGGCTACGTTTTATACCAAACTGAAGGGCGGGAAACGCCACCTTCAGGGAGGTGATTGATTGGACCCAATGGATCTGGCCTCCCTGTTGAAGGACCTTCTGATCGGGGTGCTGCTGATACTCTCCCTGGCACTGACGGTGATAGGGGGGCTCTCCTGGTACAGGACGCGAAATCCCAGGATAAAGATGGTGAGCCTCGCTTTTGTCCTGTTCCTGATCAAAGGGCTCTTCCTGGCAGTGGGATTGTATATCTTCGACTGGATATCGGTCCCCAAGGATTTCGCACTCGGATTCGACGTGATGCTGACCACGGATGTTATCATCCTTACCCTTCTCTACCTGGCCCTTTTCAGGGGCAGGGGAGGTCAGTGACCGCGGGGTGGTCTGTCAGATGATCGAGGACCCCCTGAACCTGGATACCAGGAAGAGGATCTACGACCTCATCCTGTCGAGCCCCGGATTACATTTCCGGGAGATATCCAGGCGGGCTGATATCTCGATGGGCGTCGTCGAGTACCATCTGAACTACCTCGTGAAGAAGGAGATGATAATCGCCAGAAAGGAGGGGCGCTACAAACGTTTCTACGCGGAGGGCAAACACGGATCGAAGGACAAGAGGACCCTACACTTCCTCAGGCAGGAGATCCCACGCAGCATCCTCGTCAAACTGCTGATGAAACCCGGCATGAGGCACAAGGAGCTGAAGGCGGAGATGAGCATATCGGGATCCACCCTATCCTTTCACCTCAAGAAGATGATCGCAAGGGAGGTCATTCAGGAGAGGGGAGAGGGTAAAAAGAAGGGCTACTTCGTGGTCGACCCGGATACCACGACAAAGGCCCTCCTGGAATACAGGGGATCCTTCATGGACGACCTTGTAAACGTATTCACCGATACCTGGCTGGACCTCAACATCTGATCTCACCATCTCTCCTTGAGGTCAAGAGAGACCGTGTACGAGCCCAGTTTGGGTACGAGCAGAGGCCCCCTCTTGTGGCGCGATGACCTTACCAGATCGACCACCCTGCGTACCCCCTCTATCCCAATGGTTCTCCCCATCCCGCTTATGTCCCTCTCCCCATCGGTCACGACCGACATGTCCAGATCGGATAGGATCTCCTCCGGTCTCAATCCGATAACATGCCCTGTGAGTATCTGATCGATAATTGAGTAGGGCAGGCCAAGTTCACCCTCATCCGTCTGCCCGGGGACCAGGTTGGCCGTGGGAGGCCTATCTATTATCTCTTTCGGCACCCCCATCTCTCCCGCCATACCCCTCACCTGCGTCTTGAACAGGTCCCCGATCGGTGCCATGTCCGAGGCCCCGTCCCCGTGTTTTGTGAAATAGCCCAGAAGGATCTCACTCTTGTTGGAGGTCCCCAGGACGTAACCTCCGTCCCTGTTGGCCAGGCCGTAGAGGACCATCATCCTTGCGCGGGCGGCAACGTTGCCGAGCGCCATCCCCTCCAGTTCAAGGGGGAATGCCTTGATCAAAGGTGAGATCTCGATGATCTCCAGCTCGATATCGTGGTTCCCGCAGCAGGCCCTTGCGGGCTCCAGGTCCACACCGCTGAGGCTGCCGTTGGGAAGGAAGATCGGCCTCACCCGCCCCTCGCCCACGGCAGATACCGCAAGCTCCAATACAAGGGCGGAATCGAGACCTCCGGAAAGGCCCAGAAACAGCGGGCCGGCCCCCCTGCATCTGTCCCCTATGAACTGCTCTATGATCCTGCGCCCATGTCGGGGAGGGGAGGGTATGAGGTTCATGAGTGACCAATGGACATCGTTATATTTTCCATTTTGCATGCTTCGAGGGGACGGAGAAAGTTTAATCTACTATCTTCCTGCTTTCCTTTCAGGGATAAACTTGGTGAACTTCAAGATCGAGAACATCATAGCATCCACCGATCTGAACCAAAAACTGGATCTGGAAGGGGTAGCGAAGAAACTTGATAACTCGGAATACAATCCGGACAATTTTCCCGGAGTGATCTGGCGGCCTCCCACCCAGTACGGCGTGGTGTTGATATTCGAGGACGGCAGGGTGATGTGCACCAATACAAGGTCCAAAGAGGAGATAGAGGATCTACTGGGCAGGCTGATCAAGAAACTGGAGACGCTCGATATACTGACGCCCAGGGCCACCTGCCCGAACTGCGGGGCGGTTGTGGATGCGGAGGATGTGGTCTGTATCGAGTGCGGCACACTCCTTCAGAGGTAAGAGGATGAAAAGCGACGCTTACGACCCAATAGGTGAGCTCATGGAGCTTGACATGTGGTTCGGCTGGAGCAGAAGGATCAAAACGCTTCAGTTGATGCTCTCTCCCCCCAAACGTAGGATATGGCCATATATCGTTTTCCCGCTCGGGGGTTTGGTGGGCATCGCTGCGATCTGTGCGGCCGCATATCTTCTGATCCTTTGCTGAGATCTAAACCGATATCAACGTTTTCGATACACGCTTGACATCTTCCCTGTACTTTTCCGGGCATGATACGGAGAGGCACCAGGGTACGGGGGGTCTCTTCTGGAGGGCCCTTGCAAGAGGGGAGATCCTGGAGAGATACTCCACTTTCTCTGCGTGGACCTTTATATCTGTCCTCTTCAGCCTCGGCTCCGACAGTGTAAGGCTGGGGTCCGGTACATCGACGATCACATATCCCTCGGGGACCGATGCCCTCTTCTCTATCTCCCGCTCGAGCCTTGCCGTCTCATTCTGTCTCGATATCCCCCTCACCAGCTCCCGGAGTTCCAGGGCGGATGTGTCCTCTCCCGTTATCGATTCCGACTCTATCCCGAATGCCAGTTTGAACAGCCTCCTGAAACGGAGCCTGGTGGCGATATCACCCGCGTAGCCCCCGAACCTCCTCATGATGGGAAGGACCTCGCCGTCTGATAGCTTCCACAGCTCCTCCAGCTGCTGGTCGCTCAGGGCCCGGGCACCACGGCACATCATCGATTCCGAGATCCGCGCCGTCTTGTGGAAGTATACGGAACTGTACATCAGTGACCTGGCGACCAGCATTCCCTCCAGGGCGGAGATGCCCCTTTTCCGTATCATCATCTCCCCGTGAAACAGTATGGTCGTCTGAACTATCCGATCCAGATCGACGATCCCGTACGCAACCCCCGTGTACCTGGAATCCCGCAGGAGGAAATCCAGCTGGTCGGCGTCCAGTGCGGAGTGGATGATCTGCGGAAGATATCTCCTGTTGGAGAAATATGACTGTCCATCCTGCACGTGAAGCGTTTCCTGTTCGCCCTCTACCGCCTCCCCATCCTGGCATATGAGCCGGGCGACCTCCGCAGGGTCCAGATCGAAGGATTCCAGGATCTCGGGGATCGACCGTCCCCGGTCCAGGTCCTCGTACCCTTCCCACCAATGGAGGTCCCAGGGCTCCACCTTTCCCGTGATCAGCTCCGAGGTTATCTCCATGTGGTCCATCCCGATCCTCTCGTGAAAGACCGATTCCAGCGTATGCGAATAAGGTCCGTGGCCCAGATCGTGAAGGAGACCTGCGGTCCTGACCAACATCGCCTCCTCGGATGGAAGCTCAAGGGCAGATGCTAAAAGGCCGGCGACGTGAGAGGTCCCCAGGGAGTGTTCGAAGCGCTTGTGGTGGGCCCCGGGGAACACAAGATATGCCATTCCCAGCTGGTGGATCCCCGTCAGCCTCATCACTTCCGGCGTCCCGGCGAGTTCCAGCAAGGGTCCCTCAAGTGCGATCGTACCGTGAACGGGATCGTTGATTATCTTTCTCTTCTTCATCGAGGGGTGTAGGGCCCCCGATATAGTTTAATGATTTCTATGCTTTCCGCTTTAACGGGCTTGTTTCCAATTTGAACCGTAAATAATATAACATATCTGTTGTAATCGAATTGGGTGGGGAGTTATGAGACGGATTGCCACGCTCCTGATAGTATCGGCGATGCTGCTGACATATGCCAATTTATTTGATCACGGGTCCTCACTACAATTTCGGACCGACGATCGGACCCGGGGAAACATAACCTGTTACAAC
The DNA here is from genome assembly GCA_030600725.1 of Thermoplasmatota archaeon. GTDB lineage: Archaea > Thermoplasmatota > Penumbrarchaeia > Penumbrarchaeales > Penumbrarchaeaceae > JAGLEG01. Next base: position 5,794 of record JAUVLN010000049.1, read on the forward strand.
TCCACCACATACTATATCACACAAAACATCACGATCGCCTCCGGGGAAACGTGGATCTTCGACAATACAACCGCGATCTTCAACTGCTCCAGTGATGGAAATTTATCCATTAATGTTAAGAATGGGGGATCGCTGATCATAAGGAACGGATCCCATTTAACCCTTAACCGCACCGGCAATTTCTCCAACTGCGGGGGTTTCAACTACAATATTCGGGCCTCCGGCGCATCCTCACTCAAGATCACTAACAGTAATATATCCCATGGGGGGTTCAAAGCTGGAGGGGGTTCAGCCCTCTACGTTAGGTGCAGTGATGCCTACATCGCAAACAACTCGTTTTACGACTGCACCTACGGGATCTGGGCGGACTGTGATCGATCAATGATCCTCAACAATACGTTCGAGAGGGTGGAGGGGTGCGCTATTTTCCTTCTTGAGAGAGGTCATTTCGTATCGAATAATACTATACTGGGTACGGGAGATGTGGCTATAGCCTCGTGGAACTCTTATGGAAGGTACCTGGCGGATTCAAGAATATCAAACAACATTATCAACGGTTGTTCGGGCGGTATCCAAATAAACGGACGAAGGAACTACATTGACAACAACACCATCGGGAATGCGGTCGGAAAAGGAATATGGCTGTTCAATCACCAGTACCTTGATGACAGATCCATCATAGAAAACAATGAGGTGGATGGCGCCTCGATAGGCATATATGCTTCCGGGGGCAAGATCTCAATTCTAAACAACACTGCGTCCAACTGCTCGGATGTGGGAATAGTTACCGCCCCCTACAGCTACTCATACCCCACAGAGATGTACATCCTTGGAAATCGAATTCAAAACGTACAAAACGGTGTCGAGATAATTACCTTCTGGAACGACAGAATGGAGGACAACCGTATATCCAACTGTACCGGTATCGGTGTCTATGCCGCAAGCAACCCCAGGTTCATCAACAACTCGATCAACGGTTGCGATTCCATAGGGGTGAAGTTGGAATGTTTTAATAACGGCAGAATCAAATTAAATGAGGTAAGGAACTGTTATACCGGTCTAACTATAGGGGGATCGGGAGATCATCCATTAATAATACTTGAAAACAGATTCCTTGATAATAGTATCAATATCGTCTGCTCCAACCTGAGAAGCGCTTCGTTTGAGAGGAACGTTATCGAATCATCCGGTACCGGGATCATCATCCATCCTTCATGCTCCGATCTCAGTTTCACAAAGAACAGTTTCCAGGGAAATGACATTCATGCAGTCGACCATGTTTCATGCCGGTGGGATATAGGCGGGTATGGCAACTACTGGTCTGATATGCCGAACTATACGGACTGGGATCGGGACGGGATCGTAGACAGCCCGGTTAAGATAGATGATGACAGCATCGATCATTACCCTCTCATAGTACCCTGGGGCCACCCCAGCATCGATCTGATCGACCCCGCGAACCATGAGGTGCAGGTGGGCCTCTACCTCAATATAACCCTGCAGGCAGTCGATCCCGATGGTGACCTCCCTTTCTTTGAGCTCGCTTATCCCGAGGAATTGGACCTGGATTTCGATAACCTCACCGGCGAGATATCCCTGCTTGCTGAAATGGAGGACCTGGGCCGTCATCGATTCGATGTTTCCGTCTCGGATCTAAATGGCACCTTTGACGGTGGTTCCTTTTTCATATACATTGTCTGCAAGAACCTTCCACCGAGTATATTGAACACGGGGGGTATCGAGATCCTGGCAGGGGAGGAGGGACATTATTTCCTCCATACACAAGACCCGAACGGGGATCACGTATCGGTATCGATACTCCATACCGATGCGACATTTCCCATAAGGGTGAGATATGATAATTACCTTGATCTGGAACCTGGATATGATGATGCGGGGGTCTACTCGATCGAACTTAATCTGGACGATAATAACGGCACTCACCTCAACGTATCACTCGGAATCAGGGTCATACCGATTAACTTAGATCCCCAGGTCGTGCAACCCGAGGACCAGGAGATCTTTGCTGAAGAGGAGTTCTCATACCAGCTGGATTTCATTGAACCAAACAATGATCCGATATCCTTTCATTTGAATTACTCGGGAACCGGATCTGCCAGTATCGACGAGGCTGGAATGATCATTATAACACCAAGTTTGGAGGATGTCGGGGAACAGATCATCCGTATCCTCGTATCCGACGGAAACGGTTCCGAGGTCACGATCCAAATGATCCTTACGGTGACCCTCAATAATTCCGCTCCTGTGGCACCCCTGTCATTTGAACTGAAGATCGAATCCGGTGGTTTAATGGAAGTCGAGATTCCCTATTTTGATCCCGATGGGGATGAGATATATGTTGAGAAGATAGATTTTCCCTATTGGGCGGAACTTGATATTGAGATGAAAAGGCTCACGATGGAACCAGAGATGGATTCGGTTGGGTCGCACCGCTTTTCCATAAACATCACCGATCCATACGGATATTTCACGGTCACGGATCTCCTCGTACATGTTTACGAAGGTGAGATACCAACAACCACGATCCCGGTAGATATCAACATGATGGAAAGGGAGACCGTTGAACTTCATCTGTTGCCTGAACTCTCCGGGAACAGGACACCGTATGTTGATATCGAAATGATACCTGAATTCTGCAGATATGAAAGCGGGCGCCTATACATCGAACCCGTCGACGGGGACCACGGGGAGCACAGGATCGAATATACCGTTGGAGCCGTTGACGGGGTATCGGTCGATAGGAAACTCAACATCTCCGTGGGGATGAACCTATCGACGCTGAACGTGGAGATGAAAGGTGTCCCTGAGAACCTTCTCCTGACCGCAGGGGACGCTCTGGAACTGAGATTGGAGATCTCGGGCTATTCAGGGCCCCTCACGATCGTATGGGAGATATCGCTGAAGGGCTACGTTGTGGCGATGGGATCCGGACCCAATCTAACCCGGACCTTCAACGAGAGCGGCACGTACACCATCGTTCCATATATTGAAAACGGACCCGCACTGGCGGATGGGGTCACCATCACCGTACAGGAGCAAAGGGAGGAAGAGGGCGGTTTGCCAATAGTCCTTATTTTGCTTGTATTCCTGTTTTTATCCGTTCTTATTGCGGGCCTCATCCTGCTGATCGTCCGCAGGAGGAAAGAGGAGGTGGATGCTCCCTTGGAAATGCCGATACCTTTCAGAGCGGCTCCAGCCATCGCATCCGCTGAGCAACTATCGAAGAGAAATAATGAGGGAGGGAACGTCCTTAAAGGAGATGGACTCCCCTCCTTACCCCCCGTAAAAGCGGATGATGGCAATAAATAATATCTACGACTAGATGGATAGGTTCGTTATGTACCACCTCACCATGGGGGAGATCAAATTCCTCAAGGAGTACCTGACGGGGGACTCAAAGGACGGTGACATCACCTCCTCGATCCTGGGGGAACGGAGGGGGAGATTCGTGATCACCGTTGAGGACCAATGTGTGATCTCCGGGATCGAACCGGTATCACACCTCTTCGAGACGGTGGGCGCCAGTGTGCTCTTACCCGATGGGATCGGATCGGGATCCAAGGTGGGCAAGGGCGTGACGATCATGACGGTCGAGGGGCTGTCAAGGGAGATACTTCGCGTGGAGAGGACGTCGCTGAACATCCTCTCCAGGATGTCCGGGATAGCCACGCTCTCGCGGAAGGCACAGGATATCGTTGAAAAGGCCTCGTCCGGCACCCGTGTCGCGGGAACCAGGAAGACCACCCCCGGATTCACCCTGTTCGAGAAGAGGGCGCTCATGGACGGGGGTGCACTCCCCCACAGGATGAACCTATCCCGGATGTCCATGCTCAAGGACAATCATATCGCGGCACTGGGAGGGGGACCGGAGGGGATAAAGATAGGAGTGAGGGAGCTCAGAAAACTCTACGGGCAGTACAATATCATCGAGGTGGAGGCGGAGGACCCGGAGCAGGGTATCGCCGCCCTTGAGGCGGGGGCGGACATCATCATGCTTGATAACATGTCTCCGAAAGAGTGCGGGAAGGTGGCGGCCCGAATAAAGGACAGAGCCCGTGAATTAACGAGGTCCGTCACGATAGAGGCGTCAGGGGGGATCACCATGGAGAACCTCTCGGATTACGCTCCCCATGTCGATATCATCTCCCTGGGGTTCCTTACCTACGGCGCCAGGCCCGTAGGGTTCAAGATGGAGATGGTATAG
>JAUVLN010000246.1 GCA_030600725.1 Thermoplasmatota archaeon
GGGACGTGAACGGCGACGGCGCGGATGAGCTTGTCGTGGGCAATCCGAGAATGACATTCGGTGTTGATGTGAACACGATGAGGATATCAGCCGGATCCGTTGAGGTCTTTGATATCGATACCCTCATTGGGCCCGGCCAGAGCAGGATCAGAGTACCCCTCAGGTCCGATCTGCTTTCGATCGAGGGGGACGACCCGGAGGATTCACTTGGGCACCGCGTCATGGTGCAGGACATGGATATGGACGGTGTGGACGACCTGTTGATATCCGCCCCGGGCGGTGACGGCCTGGATAATGATAGAAAGAGGTGCGGGGAAGCATACATCGTCTACGGCAGCCTCATCTCCCTTGGAAAACTGGAGGTCTCCGGGCCGGGGACCGAGGGTGCCGAGGTGTTTGCGGAAGGGGGTAAGGTGGACCTGCAGGTCTCCTACATCCACTCCACAGGTGCCGATGAGGTCACAGGATGTGTGGTGAGATTGGATCCCAATGGGGAGGATATCACATTCACATTGGATGAGAATGGTGCCATCCTGACGAACAATGACTACTCAACCGTGGTTGTATTCCCGGAAGAGAGCCATATCGATCCGCAGGGAAAGATCGGGATCCTTCAGATATCGTTCGAACTCGATTGGTACGTCCCTCTTGAAGGGAATGTGGACATCCTCATCGAGATGACAGATGTCACTGGAAACACCACATTGAGGATGTATCCCGGGGCGATGAGGGTCATAAAGGACATCCTCATCAAGGGACCACCGCAGATGAGGGTCAACGGCCGTGAGCTTCTCGAACGCGGATCGAGGGCAAGGCCCGGCGATGAGGTGAGTATCGATAACCTTAAACTCCACTATCTATCGAATGCCCATAGAAGCGTCTCATTCGATACTATCGATATATCCGTCACGAGGAACGACATCCGGCTTCCAGACATCCCTTATACATCTGATTTTGTGCTCGCGGAGGGACTAGCGGATTCGGATCGGGTAGAGTACGTTTTCCTTCCCTCCCTGAATAGTAGGGCGATACCCGAGGGGCTGCCGATCAGGTTTGTTCCCGATACCGGAGAACACTCATGGGTAACGATCACCATGGATCAAGATAGGCCCGAGACACCACAGGATCTCATGGTCCTCGTGGATGGTGAGACCCATTCGCTCTACGATGACGATCCCGTTATCGATCTGACCTGGAAGGAGGACTTCGGAAGATGGGGGGACGGGGGAGGATCAGGTGTGAAGGAGTATATCATCGTTGACGGGGACGGGGAGTCAGTCGACGTTAGGGAAAACGGAGGTCTCCTGGGAACCTATTTCGCGGACATACACTTCGAGGCCGAGGCCTTTATCTCCCTCAATACGAACTATCAGTTCGATTGGGGTCAGCTGGGACCGGAGAATCCTGAACATATGGGTGGGTACCAGATCATGCCTCCGGAGTTCTTTTCCGTCCGCTTGCACGGATGGTTCGTCCAACCGGAGACCGGTCCCTTCGCTTTGAGGGTTCGGGGTGGAGGAGAGGTCAAACTGGTCATAGACGGTGAGGCGGTGTTGGATTGGACCAGTCTATCATATAAACGCACATACACGGAAACAATGCGATTCGACGAAGGTGAGGAGCTGGACCTGGAGATATACTACAGGCATAGAAATGGTTATTCATCACTTCTGATCGAGCACATGGACCCGTCGGGTTCGTGGGAGAACCTATCATCCGAGAACCTCCTGTACCCCTCGGATCGGATCACTGTCGATACCGATCAGCATCCGACCCCACTTAAGATCATGAGCGTGGATTGGGTGGGGTTTAGATCCGGGGCCGTCCAGGCCGATCTCATCCTGGATGAACATGGACCCGAATTCGACACCTCCGATATTCCTCCATGGGTCGGGGTGAACAGGCCAACCCTCTCATTATCGGTTCGGGACCCCATGATCGGGGTTTTTAATGGCTCGGGGATCGACCCGGATTCCATCGAATACAGGCTGTGGGAGGATGGCGGGGCCCCCTCCGAATGGGATGATGATGGTATCGTACCGATGGATGTCGATCCCCATACCGGAACCGTCCGGATCACCTGCACCCCATATCTTCCAGGGGATTGGAAAGGGGCGATACAGTGGAGATGCGGCGATATCACCGGGAACATGAACCGGTCTGACCTGATGGACATCGGAGTGGACAAGGAAGGTCCGGCTGTTGAACTCCTCGGGCCCTCACCTGCGGATCTGCTGTACGGCTCCGATCATACCCTGAGCCTCAGGGCGACCGACCCCGGATCGGGAGTGGACGCATCCACGATCATATGGAGGCACAGGCTCGATCTGGAGAGGTGGACGGATTGGTTCGACACGGATGTGGAGGGGATCTCCGACGAGGTCCGGGTGGATATCGATGTTTCTTTGCCGATAGGATACGTTGATATCCAGTTCATGGTACTGGATAATGTGGGAAATTCGGGAATGTCCTATCCGGTTGAATTGAAGATAATGGAACCTCCCGTGGACCAAAAACCTGTTCCGAGGATCTCCCAACCCGTTAACAACTCGAAGCACCCGGAGGGATGGTTGATACTTCTGGACGGGTCCGGATCGGATGACGACGATATGGGAGTCTTTGAGGAACTCCGTTTAACGTGGATCTCCAACCTCAGCGGATATCTGGGGAGCGGGCCCATTCTCCACGTTCATCTACCCGTGGGCGTCCATAGATTGATGCTCTTTGCGGACGACGGCTCACCGGGCCACAACATGAGCACCTGGATAGAGATCGAGATGATCGAGATCGATGACGGAGGGGGAGGCCGGGAGGATGAGCCTGAAGAATTGGAGGATAGCGGAACGATATGGGCCCTTGTGGCGGGCATTGCGTTGCTTTTTATCATTATCACCCTTCTCATCCTCCTGGTGATAAGAAGGGAGAGGGGCCAGGCGAGCGGGCATGAGGGAAAGGATGGTGTGGGCGATATCAAAGATGGTGACATTGGTGATCTCTTCGGTGAGAAGGAAGATGGATCGGATGAAGGGGTTTGATCCCCCTTCATCCGCGGGGGTCTCTCCTCTCTTCTATCATGCCGGGTAGTAGTGGGGTTTCCTCTTTACCTTCTGCTCCTCCACGAGGCCCGTGCCCGTCAGGAACTTGACGTGATAGTATACGACCTTCCTGCTCACGCCAACCTCCTTTGCGATCTTGGTCTGGGTGATCCCGGGGGTGTGCTGTATGGATTTGAGTATGTTCTCCTGGATCCTGGAGAGACGTACCTTGTCGTCCCTCTTGACGCCCGCAGCGTAGAAACGACGGTACATCCCATCCTGCTCCGAGACGATCAGCTGCTCTTTCTCGAGTATGTTGACGTGGTGCGAGAGCACTCCGACCTCCAGTTCCAGCTCCCTCTGGACCTCACGGAAATGGTCGCCGGGGTTCTCCATGATATATTCGTAGATCCTCTTCCTGTTCTCCTGATCCAGCAGGTTCTTTGCCTTGAGGCGGGAGTAACCGACGATACCGATTATAGCGAGTATAATTATTACAAGCAGGATCGGAGCCCATATGAATAGTGAATTATCACTCATGGACAAGGCTTCACCTTCTTCGATCCTATCACCGTCCATATCCTCTTTACCTACATCATCATAATCTCCGGTAATTCCACCAGGGTCCAGATCTTCATTATTGCCAATCCCACTGAAACTATCAT
>JAUVLN010000048.1 GCA_030600725.1 Thermoplasmatota archaeon
GTCGGACTGCTGTCTCTCGTTCCCGCTCTTCTTGAACTCGTCACGCCAGCTGTTTATCCGCTTCCAGATCTCGTTCCTCTCCTGCCTCTTATCCCCTATGGACCTCTTGATCTCGCGGATCTGGCCGTTGATCTCCAGGAACTTCCTGTGTTCCTTCTGGGCCAGCTCCCTCATGGAGTCCCTCTCGTCCCAGAGCCCCTTTGCCATCTTGAGGTCTGAGTGGGACCTATCCTTCATCTCTCCGATGAACCCCTCCATCCTCATTATCTTCTTGTTGAATTTTGAGAGGTCCTCCTCCTTGATCCTCACGATCTCCTTGTGTATCAGGTCGGCCTCCCTCTTGATCAGTATCCTGTCCTTGATCTCGAAGAGGTAGCTGTAAAGGTAAAGCTCGTTCTTGAGGTTGATATCAAAGGATAGGAGAGCTTCCCTGGTGGACTCATAGTTCTCCTGAAGCCTCTCAAGGGTTCCGCGGCTCGTATCGTTGTACTCGTCCCTTATCCTCCTCAGCTCCCCGATCCTCTGAAGATAGGGCTGCATCTGGCGAAGGAGCTTCCTCTTCTCATCGTTGGTCCCCTTTATGTCATCCCAGAGATCCTTCCTTTCGGTAAGGATATCCCTGGGTTTCCTCGAAAGTTCCTTGACCGCATCGTTGAGCTCGTCACGTTTCTTCTGGGCCTCCTTTACCTCGGAGATCTTGTTCTTCAGCCGGACGTGGAGAAGGTCCTCTTCGGATCTGACATCATCAAGCTTCGCCTGCTGCTCCTTGATCCTGGCCACTATCTCGAAGTTCTGCATCAGCTACCACCCCCCGTTTTCTCATCGGTCCCGGTTGGTTTAAGCTTATCCTCTTTGGCCTCGGTTGGTTTAGGCCTAGCCTCTTCTTCTTTGGTTTCAGTGGGCTTTGCCTTGTCCTCTTTGGTCGCGGTAGGCTTTGGCTTATCCTCTTTGGTCTCGGCAGGCTTTGGCTTATCCTCTTTGACCTTTGTGGGCTTTGCCTCATCCCTCTTATCCGAGCCCTCATCAGATGCGGGTTTTCTACCCCTCCCCTTCCGATCCCTGTTTCCACTTTTTCGAGAGCCCCCCTTTTTTCCATCCCCCTCCTTTGCGCCGCCTGATCTGTCCCTGGTGGACATCGTCCGCTCCAGGGCTTCCTTGATATCCCGAAGCTTTCTGGAAGCATCTTTCTTATCAAGGTCCAGGGCGGCACCCTCCTGGGACCGCCAGAACTTCCCCATCTCCTTGTGAAGCTCGATACGCCTCTTCAGCCAGGAACGCCTCCCCTCCATCTCCTTGATCTTCCCCGATGCCTCGAGATATCTATCGTGATTCTTGTTGGCACCCTCCACCTTCCCCAGCATGTTCCTATGGGACTCCTCGATCTTGATCGAATTTTCAGTGATCTGTTTATCCAGTGTTACAAGCTTTTCGGACATCTCGTCGGGGGTGAGGCCGTCCAGGATCGCCCTCATCTTGTCCATCGTTGATCTGAGGTCATTGAGAAGCCTCCTCTCGGTCTCCAGATCTATGGCCTCCGTCTCCAGCTTCCATTCGGTATCCTCACAGAACTTGGAGTACATCTTCACATCGGATTCCCTTGATTTGAGCCTCTCCTCTTTCTGCATCAGATCGAATAGCTCCCTTCTTAGCCTCTTGTTGACGGATTTAAGCTCACCGCGCAGGATCTTCAGGCTTGAGACCTCCTCGTTCAGCTCGTCCCGGAGCTTCTTCTGATCCTCCTTCTCCTTTGTGAGCTCGGCCGGGACCACATGCCCCGTTTTCAGCTCCTTGGAATACTCATCCTGGAGCCTTTCATGTTTCTCCAGTAGTGACTTGAGGATCTCCTCACGGGTGGGAAATCCGGATCCGTCCGGTATCTGTTTCAACCTCGCCGGGAATATGTTCCGGGGCATCTTCACGTCGATCACACGTTCATCTACGCCTTTGCCCTCTTTCCCCTTGGATCTCTTACCTTCTTTTGGTTTCTCCGGGTCCGGGGTTGGTTTTTCACCTTCCGTCTTTTCCTCATCAGCTCGATCCTTCGGTGGGGTTCCAACATCACCTGCACCCGATGGTTTCTCCTTATCATCCTTCGGTTTATCAACAGGTTCATCCGAAGAAGATGGTTCAACAACGGTTTCAGGGTCCTGAGGCTCATCGGCCACCTTTGGATCGGTAACCGCCCCGTCCCCATCGCCCTTCGAACCTTTCCTGTCGGGCATATCCTCTTTTACCGGAGGAATTACCTTGTTATCGGAATGCTCTCTTTCAGGATCGGGATCCTCCTTCTTGGGGCTATCCTCCAATCTCTGCGGGGGAGCGTCCTTTTCAGCTTGCTGAGGATCCTTCGCTTCTTCCTCACCATATGGGGGCACAGCAGGCCGCTCCTCCCCGAGTTCATCCTTCTTCTGCTTCTCCGGGGGCGAAGGTGTCTCACCCTCTTTCTCACCTTTGCTCATGTCCAAACCTCTCAGTATATCACTCATATCCAGCGATATCATCTGCATTCTCGTTCCAGTAGTTGTAAGGTGAGGAGTATGCTTCCTGGGCCTTGGACATCTCCTTCTTGACACCGGCCTGATAGGCACCGTACCTCTCCTTTATCTTCTCTTCCACGGGCTTGCTTCTTTCCCTTGCCCGCTTCACGTGTTCGGATCCAACGAGGTCAGCCCCTTCCTTGCGGGCAACATCGCCTGCCGACCTGATCAAACCTCCCATGTCCCTGAGCCTGAGGGTCAGGGACCTCTTCTGCTTGTCCTGTTCGAGAGCTCTCCTCCGGCCGTCCTTCAATATCTCCTTTACCCCATCTAAGCTGAAGTGGGGTATCCTTCCGTCCTTGACGACCTCCTGTGCGATCATCTGGACATATCTCTGCCTGTTGACATCATTGTCATCCATTGTCGTCGCCACGAGTATCTCGTACCCCGACCCCGTTATACGGGATCTAAGAGGTGAGATTATGTGGGGTAGGTCCTGGATATTGCATGCCCCGACGAATACGAAATCGCAGGGGACCGAATCCAGTTTTACGCTTGCTCCGGAGCTCTGCGGATTCCTTCCCGATATCGGAAAGACCTTCTCCTGCATCGCTGTCAATATGAACCTCTGCAGATGTCCGAGATGCGGTATCTCATCTATGAAAAGAACCCCTTCGTGCGCTTCATGTATCGCTCCGGCGATCACGCGCTCGTAGGGAGGCGTCCCGAGATTGTCATGGCCGCCATACGGGTCATGTCTGACGTCACCGAGCAGTTCCGTCTCGGAGGCGCCCGTTGCCATTATGAAATTATTGCGGTTCAACGGTAGAAGGATCTTCTTCGGGGATGCCTTTTCAAGCTCCCTTCGGGCCTCCAGCGCCTGCTGGCTCAGCTCCCTTATCCTGGAGCCGGCGCTCTCGTACACCACAACCTCTTCCCTGCCCTTGATCATCCTCGTGGTCTGCACCTTCTTTCCGACCCCACCACCCTTGTTCAGGGTGACCTTCAACATATCCTCTATCCCCTTGAACATGTTGGAAAGGTCCAGGGATGCCGTTGTGACCCTCTGGTCCTTGCTACCCTGCTTGAACTGCCCGCAGTTCGGGCAGGTGGCCTGTCCGATCGGCGAATAGGTTCCACAATGCTTACATCTGTACCCCAGTTTCTCGGCCGCGCTGACCGGAGCATCCACGGGCGAGATCAGCTTCTCCTTGGCCCGGTTCCTCCTGGCCTCCTCCTCCTCGACCTCCTGCTGGTCCTTGATCTGAACGAAAGGCCTCTCGGGCGATTCTGGATTGGAGATGGCATATATCTGACTCCTGGCCCTCGGAAGATGGAGGGCCAGCGCCTGTGCGATCATGGATTTGCCGGTTCCCGGTGGGCCGACCAGAAGGAGATGTCTCCTCTGGTCGGCCGCCAACTTCGCCAGCTCCACGGCGGGCTCCTGGCCGATCACACGGTCAAGTGGGTCCACAGGGATCAATATCTGGGATGTGGAGGTGAGCTCATCCAGCTTGAACCCCTTTACAGGGTCCAGGGAGGTAGGACGCGGATCATCACCCTTGGCTTTCTCCTTTCCTGACTTTCTTCCCACTTAACTTATCCTCCTTCCTTGCAAACAACAGTTGATTACGCTCAGATCCGGAGGTCTACCTTTGCGAGAACCGTTATTCCATCTGGCTCTTTGGTGAGATTTCCTTTCTTGGAACCCACAAGGAAACCTATCTTCTTCTCGACGGCGATATCCAGAAGCCTCTGGGAGATTATCCCATCGAAAACGACCGCATGGATCTGGTCGGGGGAGGTCTTTATCGTATCCGCAAGCTGCCTCACGGCAAGCTCCTTCATAACCTCTCCCTCTTTATTTAGCAGCATCGCCTTCAAGGTCCCCGATAGGGTCCTGAGGATGTCCTTGTATCTATTCACATCCTTTTCTTCCTTCTTGACCACCATGTTGACCTTGGGTTTTTCAGCATCCGTCTTCTTGACGGTTTTCAAATTGAGGTCCGTTTTTACCTTGTGATCTCTCCGCTCGACGGGTTTTTCCTTGATGTCCTTCCTGTGGGGCCTCTGATCCCTGCCTCCTTTCCTGTCGTTCTCCTTGCCATTGGACAGGTCAATAGCGTGGATCTCAAAGTACTGGTCCCGGGGTATCTTGTTCCTCAGCGCCTTGATGATCTGCTTCTGTGTCAGCTCCTCGACCTCAAGGGCCTTGGGCGCCTGTGAGATGAAATCTATCTCTGCGGTCTGGAACAGCTCCTTGAGGATCAGCTCTCCACCGCGGTCGCCGTCGACGAAAGCGGTCACCACCTTCTCCTGCGATATCTTCTTTACAGTCTGCGGTATCGACGTTCCGCCCACCGCAATAGCGTTCTTGATACCATATTTGAGAAGGTTGATAACATCCGATCTGCCCTCACACACGATTATCGCATCCGAGGAGTCGACGTTGGGCCCTGCCGGGCACTTGTCGGGCCCATACAGGACGACCTCATCAATCTGGACGGCCTGCCTTACGGAGTCCGCCAGGTCCAGGCCCGATACCTTGGTCTGCGAGAGCATATCCGACAGAAGCTCCTTGGCCCTATCGATGATCTTCTGCTTCTTCTTGATTCTCACATCATCTATTCCCTTGATGTTGATCTTCGCCCTGCAGGGGCCTATCCTGTCGATGGTCTCAAGCGCGGAAGCGAGTATTGCCGTCTCCACTTGGTCAAGCGATGAGGGGAGAAGTATCTTCCCCTCGGACTTTCCCTTCTTCGACGAGAGTTCAACCTCGATTCTGCCCATCCTGCCGGTTTTCTGAAGGTCCCTAAGGTCAAGCGAATCCCCGAGCAGACCCTCGGTCTGCCCGAATATCGCACCGACCACGTCGGGCTTCTCAACAACACCCTCTGCAACGAGGGATGCTTCTATCAGGTACTTTGTAGTTGCTGGATCTAAATTCATTTTATTCATTCTCCTTGATTCTATTTATCCGATCTCTCGAATCCTTTCCATTTTCGATTCTATGCTGGAAAAAGTATCGACCCCTGTTCATTCAGGGCCTATGGACTTACACCCCTATTGGGATGTCCATCCCCCACCACCTTTCCTTGATTCTCCTGGTCTTGGATTGTGATAATGATATTGAGCTTGGTTAGGCCCGCTTCCAATAAGGGGACCGATATGCTTTCTCCATCGCTTATTAAACGACAGGTTATATAAATATATTTCTTTGGATAGATCCAGAGCGTCAAATGGGTATTTCATATTGAAAAAACCCATAATAATTACAAATACATTCAAGAAGGCGCTTGATATCTTAACCGTATATCTCCGGATTGCTATGCATAATATTATAATCCACTTATCAGATAAACCCAGCAGTCCCAATGAAACGAATAAAAGTCATCAACGATCCGGCCGATATGGTGGCCCTGCTGCGCGCCATGGACTCCCCCGTGAAAAAGGAGAGCTTCCAGTTGACCACTAATAAATGGGTTACTCTTAAGGAGATCGAGGAACTCTACGGGGAGGAGGGGACCAATGCTCTCAGGTTCTTCGAGAAGATGCATCTTGTTGAGACCTCCTGGCAGATAGACTCGGAGTTCAACAAGGAGAAGACCTACCATTCATATTACGTATCTGTCCACATCAACACATCCGCCTCCATAGTTGAGATCTCCGATGTACTGTACATCGCTGCGATGTCCGAGAAGAAATACCGGAAGCTGGAGGACAGGCTCTACGAGATCGTTGGTGACAAGGGAACCTTCTCGGGGGATCTGGGAAAGGATCTGGAGTTAAACCCAACCATGCTGAAGGCGTTGGTGAAGCGGTCGGGTCGGCTCATCTACCGCGGGCACAGGATCGAGAGGATCTCAAACGAAGAATGAGGTGCCTGGGATGGGCGCTGATAGGAAGAACAATATACCAACACCGACGAGGGTCGAGGTCCTCAGGCTGGGCCACAGGCCGGACAGGGATAAGAGGATCACCACACATGTTGCGTTGGTATCCAGGGCCTTCGGGGCCTCGGGGATCCACGTGGATACGAAGGATCCCAAACTGGAGCGGACCATCGATAGGGTCAACGGTCAGTTCGGCGGTGATTTCACAATTGAGACCGGTACCTCTCCTCGATCCGTCATGAACAATTTCGGTGGTACGATAGTCCATCTTACCATGTACGGAGAAGAGGTGGATAACGTTATCAGGGATATCCCCGGGGGAGAGGACCTTCTTATCATCGTCGGATCGGAGAAGGTGCCCAGGGAGGTATTCGACCTGGCGCACTTCAACGTTAGCGTATCCAATCAACCTCACTCCGAGGTATCGGCCCTTGCGATCTTCCTTGATAGGTATTTCGATGGGAGACAGCTGTACATGGATTTTCCCGGGGGGGAGATCAACATCCTACCGGACGGTAGAGGCAAGACGGTGAAACAGGGCGATGATATCGTTACGGTACGCAAAAGGAAGGGGCTTTTCGAGCGGAGGTGGGGCGAGGTACCCGATCCCGACGAGTGTTTGGAGATACTGGCATCCGCAGGCTGCTCAAGCATCGTGATCAAACACTCCAGAGCGGTGTATGACCTGGGCATGGACATGGTTCACCGCTCATTGGAGGTGGCTGGTCCTTCAGTACACGGAATGGATATCGCCAGGCTTTCGGCAGGTTTGCTCCTGCACGATCTGGGAAGGTCGAGAACGCACTCGATCAGGCATACGGTCATCGGCGCCCAACTCGCCGAGGGGATCGGCCTTCATCCGGACATCGTCGCGATGATCAGGAACCATGTGGGGGGTGGTCTGCCCGCGGCCGAGGCTGTTGAGCTGGGGCTGCCCGATATGGACCTGATCCCGCTCACCTGGGAGGAGAAGCTCGTATCCCACGCGGATACGCTTGTGGGCAACCTCAGGCGAAGGTCCCTCGGCAAGGCCGTGGAGAGACTTGAGGAGAAAGGGGCCGAAAAAGGTGTAGATAGGATCCTCGCCCTCCATGCCGAGCTGGAGGGCCATCTATCCATCGATATCGATCCTCTGGTCGATGGCTGATATCCTCACATCGAATGAAAACCTATTAACCTCAAATCCCGCATACGGCATCACCTCAAAGGGTGGATCGGTTGAAAAGAAAATACGTCATACCACTTGTTATCGTGGCGATAATACTGGGTACCGGCTTTATTCATCTCCTTCTCCGTTTCGATCGGGAGACCGCATCGGAGTACCCCACCCAGGAATGGATGGACCGCATCAACGAGGCCGTATCCGTAAGGACCGGGTTCGTCAAGGAGAGGGTCATCGTCCTCGACAGCAGCGATGAGGAGGCGCCGGAGACCTCGGTAGCCGCGAGTGCTGCAACCGTTTTCCGCATTGGACCCGTCATGCATTACAATCCCCTTCTGATAACCGATATCAGATCGGACCCATACTCCAGGTACCTCTCCCTGACAGATAGATCGACGGAGATGATCGACGGAGACGACGCATCGGCATCGTCGATCGACCTGGCCAGGAAATGCTGGAGCCGTTCCGATCTCATCATGATCTATTCGAACTATACCGCAGGCCTGAACGGCGTTCCGCTCGCGTCGTATTTCAATATCCCGATGATCTTCTCCCGAACCATGGATAAGGAACTGAAGGGCCTGATGGATGACCTGGAATGCAGGTATGCCATCGTCCTCGAGGATGCCCCAAAGCCCTCCGTCCCATCCATGAGGCTGCTGATGGAGGATATCGTGGACATAAACGCGTTCTTCTGCTGGGCTCTTTCGGTCAACGGGGACCGGACCGATTATATCCTCCTCACCAACCCCGCCGACGTGGATAACGTCTGGGGCGCCCCCGGCCATCTCCCCATTGGATCGGCATCCCTGGTTGCCGGTCAGGTCGCCGCCTACAGGAAGGCGGTCGTGGGATTCGTGGACGGGTACGATCGGTCCGAGCTCGGATCGGAGGTGGATGACCTTGAGAACTACAACCAGATGGGGGCCAGCGTGGAGGTGGCCAACGGATACGCCTCATCGGCAAAGGACGAGATCCACCGCCTTATCGGCTGCATGGACCGGTACGGACCAATGACCCCCAGGTTCGTGGGTCTGGTGGGGGACCCGATCGGAATACCATTCCATTACGAGTACTTCGATCCCGGGTCCAACGGACCATATTTCTCAAACACGAACCACATCGCATCCGATTACTACTATGGCGATATCGAGGGTGATGAGAGGCAGGATATCGCTGTGGGCCGTTTCATGGGCCAGTCATTGACGGACATATCGCTGCTGGCGGTGAGATCCCTGGGATCGGAGGAGTACAACAACCTGAACTTCGAGAGGGGAGAGGACATCGCACAGAGGTTCTATGACACGCTTTCCCCCGACTGGAAGGAGAATGCCGGAGTGTTCGTTGGAACCTCCAAACCATTCCCCCTTCCCGGGGCGTTAAAGCATATGAAGAAGTACCACTACGACGTGCTGGGTTCCTCCGGGATGTTCGTGACCTCGGAGGAATCGATGCTCCTCAACGATATAACCGCGGATATGGTAATGGACCAGATGAACTACCTCATGTACTGTGGACACGGCGTCCACTATGCGTGGTACTCCAACAGGGTTGACCACATAGATGCCACATTCGTCTCCAACCAGAAGCTTAAACCGGGGTTCACGGCCGTCATGGCATGCCTCACGGGGCGGACGGATAACATGGAGAACGGACTTGACGAGATGGTGTCCATGTCCTTCCTTCACGCCGGCCTCAACGCCTATCTCGGGTCCACCAGGTTGGCCTACGGACTCTTCAAGGTGGGCGACGGGGAGCAGGGCCTCCTCCTGGATACCGGGGCACTTTATCTGGTGGATAAGATCACTGAACACTTCAGCGAGGAGGCCATGCCCGTCGGTGAGCTCCTGATGGTCGCCAGGAACGAGATGATAGATAAATGGGGGATCGACGAGAACGATCAATACGGGCTCGAATCAAAGGTGGCGATGTGGGAGTACGTATGCTACGGCGACCCTGCCTGGACCCCTGCTAGATGAAGGGAACAGTTACCCGGTTCATCGCTTATCCCCGGGTTATCGGATCCGTCCACTCGTATCACATAAAGCTTATTATCAATTGGTGACTTTAGGTCACCGGGACCATCATGACTCAGAGCAAGGAAACCATCCGAAAGGAGAAATCAAGGATAAACCACCTGCTGGACCAGGAGAACCGCATCTGCGCAAAATGCAAGGACAAGAAGATCACAGGCTGCAACGGGTGCTTCCATCTCAAGAGAAAGGAGAAACTTCAGATACAGAAGGATGCTATCGTCGAGTTGATGAAATGATCAGGGTGCCGGGGCTTCCTGCGGGGAGTGTTCAAATTGCCAATGGATGAGGATAGGAAGGATCTGGATGTCGGAGAGCTGTACTCCGTCTTGAAGAGAAGGGGATACTTCTGGCCCTCGTTCGAGATCTACGGTGGTGTGGCGGGATTCGTGGACCTTGGCCCTCTGGGGTCCCTGATCCGTGAGAATATAGAGAACATCTGGAAGGATAAATTCCTGCTCGAGGAGGGTTTC